>JABSQI010000067.1 GCA_013215905.1 Legionellales bacterium
ATGTGAGAATAATCCTGTATTTGTAGTTTTTATTTGAGGTTAGTTACATTTTAAGGCAATTTATCTAGATTTGTAATTGTTCTTTAACATTTCTCTTACGAATAAAATAACTCTTTTTTTGCTTATATATATAGTAATTCCAAAATTACAGGAATATTTTTATTTATCTCACAATAATTTGAAGATAGTTTTTTTATCAATTAATTAACAATCGAGAACTTATACAATAAGATTAATATCTTGAGTAGCTAATTACCTATTATATTTTGATCTACTATATTACACTTATTTTTATAACAAATTTATTATGTAGCTAAATACACTTAGTACTTATTCCTGGATTAATATATTATGTAAAAATCGTTTTTACGATGTAGCCAGCAATAGATATACAAAGCTCCCAGAAATTTTAGAAAGAAACACAACAGATTAAAAAGAAATCTTTTCCAAGATAGTGAATGGGTTGAATCTAACATTCGAAAAATAAACTATAACGCTACACGAACTGCATAAATAAATTTTATCAATATAATTTTAATATACTTATTAAGATCTTGTTGTTTAGGGAACTACGACAGTTACTGCGCCATTTGATAAATTATAATTAAAGCTTCTTCCAACAGAGCTATTAAGAGTATAAGTACAGTTTAGATAATCTTCACTTACACTAGCAGTAAATTCTTTAGATACATCTGGTGATGCAGCAACAGAAGGCGCATTTTTTATCAAACCTGAAAATAAATCTACACATTCTGCAGTAGTAAAATCTCCATCTCCACCTGCAGATTGTACATTTTCCGGCCATCCTTCATCAGTTACTCCTATGATCTGCCCTGTTTCAGAAGTAATGCTGGCAACTGAAGAACTACCACCCTCAGAAATCCAGCTAGAATGCACTAAACTAACACCTGATGCAAACGTATTTGCAACAGATTTTACCTTAGCAGATGCAGCGCTACCTGAAAAATCAAAGAACTTTGGGATTGCTACAGCAGAGATAATTCCAGCTATAATTATCACTGTAATTAATTCAATTAAAGTAAAACCTTTAATATACCTAAAATGCATTTTCCATACCTTTAAAAAACATATACTATTTAAATTATAGTAAATCTAGTAACTTATTGAAAAACAATAATATAATTTTGAATTTAGCACATTAATAAAGAGCGTTTATAAAATATTTCACAAATTGATCTTAAATGAGTTTTTTATGATCTTATTCACTGCTAATTTATTGGAAAACATTTTTCGCCATAAACTATATTTATATCATATCTAATTTATCTTTTTTGAACTAAAACATAATCCCTATGTATTATCACAAAATTTTGAACAGTGCCGAGAAATTACAGCATATCCAAAGCTTTGTTGTCCGGTTCTCGTTAAATTTATATCAGCAAATTCTAGTTAATGTTTTCTATATCTCAAATTGACAGAACTACTAAAATGAATTTTTTCATTCTAAGTTTCTTGGGATCGCTAACCTAGAATCTAAAAGTAAGCTTTTTAATATCTTAAGTATCAAACCTGTGATAGAAAATACCAACCACATGTATCTACCAAACGAAAATATTTCTGAAATATAGAGAAAACCTACAGTACAAACTACACAAATCATATTTACCATAATTCAAGACAGGCTCATTATATTGTGCTTGATTTTATTTTAGGATATAATTTGGTAGTTTAGAAGGCATTGAGTAAGGATTGCCCGAGTTATCTATCTATACAGATAAGCGTTTAATTAAAAGATCTTGATGTAAGATTATAAGTATGTTTAAAAAAAGACTGTCACTGGCTTATAAAGAAATTATTGACGGATTAACTTCTTGGAAAACATGGGTAGCTCTTGGGTATGCAGATATCCAAATTCAGTACAGAAGATCAACTATTGGTCCTTTTTGGATCACACTTAGTATGGGCGTCATGATTTATAGTATGGGCTTTTTGTACGGTAGCCTTTTTAAAATGGATATGTATTCTTATTTTCCACATTTAGCCGTTGGATTCTTAGTTTGGAATTTTATATCTGCTATGGTTGTAGAATCTACAAATAGTTTTATTGAAGCATCTGGATTTATCAAACAAGAGAAAAGACCATTTCCAATTTATGTCTTTAGAGTGATAGTCAGAAATGTAATTATTGCCGCACATAATTTTATAGCAATTGTACCAATTCTTATATTCACAACGAAACATTTTGGGATAACACAATTTGTAATGTTAATTTTCGGTTTTATCTTATTAATGTGGTGTTGTATTACCTTTGGCATGATTTTAGGAGTGTTAGGCGCAAGATTTAGAGATTTACATCAAATAGTAAATAGCTGCATTACTTTAATATTTTTTGTAACACCAATAGTGTGGACAGCTGAAATGCTGCCCCCTAATCGAGCATGGATTTCACAATTTAATCCAATATCTCACATGATAAATCTTATTCGAGAACCTTTAATTGGAAAAATTACATCATCATCTAGCTTAATAATGTCATTATTAATCTGTATAATTAGTTCAATTTTAGCTATGCTATGCTTTGCAAGAACTAGGCACCGTATAGCTTTTTGGGTTTAACAATTATGGCTCATATTAAATTAAATTCTGTCGATCTTGAATTTCCAATATATGGTAATAATTCTAGATCACTTAAACAAAGAGTTTTAAATTTTTCATCGGGAGGAGCAATCAAAAAATTTGATTCAGTTACCACCGTTAAGGCATTAGATAACCTAAGTATAGAATTGAAAGATGGCGATAAAATAGGTTTAATTGGGCATAACGGATCAGGAAAAAGCACCCTTTTAAGATTATTGGCCGGTATTTATGAACCAATTATCGGTTCAATAGAAGTTCAAGGAAGCATTGCTTCACTAATAGACTTTACTATGGGACTAATGCCGGAGTTAACCGGCATTGAAAATATAAAACTAATGGGGAAACTAAAAGGCCTCAATAAAGATGAAGTAAGCAACAATATCCAAAGTATTGTCGAATTCACTGAACTAGGGGATTTTATTTATCTACCAATAAGATCTTATTCTAGTGGTATGCAGCTTAGGTTAGCTTTTGCATTAGCTACCCAATATCATTTTGAAATATTTTTGATTGATGAAGTTGTTGGTGTTGGAGACGTTTCTTTTCAAGAACAAGCCAAAAAAAGGATAAATAATATTGTAGATAAATCAAATATAGTCGTGCTTGCTTCACACGACGACAATATTCTTAAACAAATATGTAATAAGATTCTGTGGTTAGACAAAGGAAAAATTGTCTTTAGTGGCTCCCCTGATGAAGCCCTTGAAAAATATAACAAGAAACATGGCCATTTCTAAGAATTACCCAGATCTACAAATATCTATTAACAATATACGAAATAGTTGATGTCTTAATTTAATATTGAAAATGTTTCATTTTTTATGTCAGATGCTATAAAAATAGCTAATGTTCCACTATCAAATTCAATTGAGACTTCATCCATAATAGCCAAATTACGAATACTAATTTTTTGTTCGAGAGCAAGATTTTCATTTATAAGTTCGAACTCTAAACCTGTAGTTCTTAACTTCCTAACCTTGGGAAATGGAATAATTGATACAATTCTATCTTTAATATTAGTTAATCGAATATTCTTTCTTGTTAAAAAATAATTTTGATTTTGATCAATGAACTTTATCCTAATTTTATCAAGATATTTACTCGCAACATATAAATTTCCTAAGCAATGATCTAGTTCTCCTCCTGAACCACCATACACTATAATTTCTTGATAAATTTTTTGTAAATAGTTAATAGCTTTATCAAAATCTGTATAGTTTTGATTCTCAAGTCTGATAGTTTTGATTTTAGGACTAATTGTTCCAATAGAATCTAGATCTCCTAAGATTGCCTTAATGGGCAAGCCTAGTGAAGATATTTTATGAATAGCCCCATCAATAGCATAAATATCTAAAGTATCGTCCAAATTTTCTAATATAAAATTTTTATTAATATCTCCATTTAGGATCACATTTGCTTTCATGCGTAATTTTGTTCAACAGTTAAAATATTGCATTTTCTTAGCTTAGTCCAGTTTGCTAACCCTATAACTGCTAATACTAAATAACACATAAATAAGAATGCATGGAAATACAAGGATTGATAGAACATTAAATATATAAATACACTATCAGCAATTATCCATGCATACCAGCACTCTATTATTTTTCTTGATGAAAGCATTTGTGCTACTATGCTCGTTCCTACAGCTACAGCCTCTACTAGAGGAAAACTTGTATCAGTATATCTTATCATTAGAAAACATAATCCATATATGATTATACCCCAGAGAAAAATTAAGCTTAATATTTGACTACTACTAATTTCATTAATTGTAATACCTGTGTGTTTACTAGTTTTATTCCAAAAATACCAGCCATAAATGCTAACACATAAATACATGTTCTCAAGAAGCAAACTCGCATACATCTTATATTGGAAATATAAAACACTATTTATGCCTATGGCTAAAATATAAATGGGCCACATTTTTATATTCGCCTTAACAAAATAGAAAGTTCCTATTAAAGATAGAATAGTTCCTATTAGATCTAAATAATTCATGTAAGTCTCCAATCTAGTATGCAGCAAGATAAATATAACGAAGACACAAAGACTCGGTTTAAGAACTTTCTCCCTTCGCAGGCATTACCCTGAGCAGGTTATATGGGTATGATCTCAGCTACAAATAGCACCCCAGTGATAGTAATTTAACAAATTTTTTACTCTAAATAAACACTTTTGTATTAATTTACTATATATATGAGTATAAACCCCTCAATTAATATTAGTTTTTTGCTATAAACAATATGCGTATTCCTACTTTTTTTTAAACAGACACCTACATTATTAGCGAATATTAAAAACTATATTTTGACATAAGCAGGTAAGTTACTAAAAGGAATTTAAGGAACTCAAGATGAAAATTAAGAATTTAATGTTATGTAGTTGTCTAATTATGTCTATAACCAGTGTCTGGGCGGGTAATAACTCTTCTTCTAAAGTTACATTAGATAAAGATGAGTCTCAACATGTCTATGCTGTAATAGATAATAATGATAAAAGTATTCTTGCATATGGAGTTGCAAAAGACGTCTTTGAAGCAAGAGAGCAAGTGAAACAGTTCTATTCAGATAGTTATAGTATTGTAATAAATGATGAAGGAGGTAGTTTTGTAAAGAAAATATTCGAGGCTCAAGCTAAGATCTATTATCATGTAATTTTAAAAGGTGAACCTCCTATATTTCAAGCAGAATTATTTTTATCAAGAATATTTAAGCAAACTAAATGGCTCTCATTTTAATTTTGAATGATCACCCCCAAAAACTATTAGCTCCATATCTCTTATAGATACGGAGCTAATATCATATGAATTATTGTGGTGGCTTATATACAAATTGATTGTTTTTAAATTCCATACCCAAAATCATCCCAGCAGTATTCTTTAGTCTTGTAATGTCTCCTTGAGCATTATCAACACTACTAAATGTAGGATTATTAATATCATTTAAAACATCTACCAATCTTTTAGGACCAGATTGATAAACTGGTTTCTGAAACATTCTTTGTATCCTATCATTATTATCTGAGGAAATAATATCATGCCAAACTACAACACTCTTCTTACCTAAAGGCGCTCTATTACCAGTAGCTGCATTATTAGGATCCCTTATTGATAGCGTAATCATAGTTTCAGGTTGTTGAGCCGTAAAAGGGGTCAAATTAGCAGGTCTATAAACTGTGAGGGGTATATACATATTAGGTGGTGACCATTGCATAGGTGTACCAGCGTTACCATTATGAGTAAAGACATCCCTTTTATTTCCATTATTTTCGCTTATCGGAGTAAGATTAGCGTCACCTGGTTTTATTACAAATGTATCAAAATAATTCGTTCTGCGATATTGACCAGCACCATTTTGAGGTGCGTCATTATGAACATAAGGATGAATCCTTAAGGCCGCTGGAGTGCCATTTGGAACAGGAGAGACAAAATCCCCATTATCTCCAAAAACTATATTTTGAGTAATATAAAAAATATCTAGCTCTGTATCCAAATTTATTCCTGCATTTATTAATTTGTTCTTTATCGCTGCAGGCATTTTATCAATAGCTGATTTTGGCAATTTCATTATTATTCCTGGATTAGAAATTGCAACGGATCTGTTCCCTTCAATATCTGTCATTATAAGAGGAACTGCATATGTATCACATCCGTATACCTTAGTAGTTTTACCTATTAGATCGCTGCTTACAGCCCTTCCTCCTGTATCAGCGGTAAGTAGTTTATTAATTTCTCTTTGCCATACTTCCTCAGCGCCAATTGCACCTATAAAATTAGATGATTGTTGATCTAATTTACCAGCAGCTGTTGTTTTAGAAAGGGCGTCCTTAACGATTGATGTTGAAAAAAGCGAGTCAGCTTGAGATTTATTTTTTAATATTGTAGAAAGTTTTTTAGTAACTTCTGGATCTACTTCATCATCGCCACTTGCTACTTTAACAATCAGAGGCTTAAATGTTGCGACACCTCCACTTCTATCTATAGTTCCAAGAACAACTAGCTTGTTAACTATATCAGGTCTTTTTGCTTTTTCCTGCTCAAGCTTATCAGAATCCGTAAATAAGGCATTTCCGCTCAGTTTAGCCCCCTGTAACTGTTTAAGATCATCTGGGGATAAAAGCAACGCTGAATAATCATTATCTATTGTATCATCCGTTACATCTTCAATAATTGCTTCATTTGAGACAACATCAACATCCCTTACTGCTAGCTGAGTCATCTTATCATTAACTGAGTTTTTAATCGGTCTATTTTTCTCAAATGAGTAGGTAAATCTTATTCCAGCATAATTACTCCACTTCCTAACATTATCATGATTCATTTCTGCTTCAATATCCAACCAATGATATATATAAAAGGCTGTCCTAAATCTAAAACCATTTATTGCTTTTGCGCCCTTTCTCCCATTGAAATGATAAAAAGCACCGAATAATTCTAATTGTTTTAGAATGTTTCCACCAACTTCAATATCCAATCCAGGCAACGGTACTACATAGTTTGTACTTCTACCAATAGATTGAACTGTTCCTGTAGAAGCATCGAAATTACGAGAGAAGCTTGTTATTCCTAAATTTTTGAGAAAAAATCTTTTATTTTGGGGAAAATATACATTGAATCTACTTTCAAACTTACCTGTCATATATTCGATACCGAAAGTAGCCTGATTAATTTTTTTTGAAACATTTTTTATTTTTCTGATATCCCAGAAACCATAGGTTCCAATAATATGTTGGTCATTGATTTTTCTTCGATAACCTAGACCAAAATTTCCTTCAAGACTAGACTTACTATCATGCATGAAAAACATGTTGGTAAAAAATAAATCCGTAGTCTGTCCATACAAAGGAATTAAAAATCCATACCTTCCAATATGCCTTTTATTACCACCTTTATATTGCAAATCAACTCGAGGCGCATAACTAAAAACATTACTGGTAAAAATCACTGCTAGCAAGAAGGATACAGCTAAAAAGAGTTTATTATTTTTTATTTTTATCATATGAATACCCTAGATTTTACAATACACGTTAAATTTTTATTAACCCATTTAATTCTATGGTATGTTACTCTGCAAGTAAAGATTTTAATTATTAGACTAGAATAACTAAACTTCATCAGAATAAAATTTAGTCATTTAGTTTGCCTTGAAAAATATTTACTAAAAATCACGCAGCTGTTTGTTATTTAGTCTTTGGGGAAGTTTAAATTAATTGCTAGTCTTAGTTCTATGATAGTAGCTAGATATTCATATTTAAATATTCGCAATATAACCAAGTAAAGTTAGTTGTTAATATAAAAATATAATATTTTTTAACCACTGACGCTCTAAGATTAAATTTAATATAAGCAATGGTTTAATTATCCTGCCTACCTTGCGCCACTACAGTAATATTCCGAAATATTCCGACAAAAAACATTATTTGGATAATTTAGAAGCAAATCTAA
>JABSQI010000068.1 GCA_013215905.1 Legionellales bacterium
GTTTATTCTGCTTCTAATTTTACTTAGTTGTTACTTTCTAGCTGTAACTCAGCTAATGAGTTATGTATTATTAGTATGATAAATTGAACATCATATTATAGGACAATGAATACAATACAATTGGATAGCATTCTGAACAAAAAGAAGACTTCATAATATATAGATGTAATAAACTGTTTGTTTGGTTTATAATTTTTTAGATATGGATTCTTACTTATCATTAAAGAAAATATTTAAAAAAATTCGTGACATCCAGAATGTTAGCTTAATCATGTCGTGGGATGAGTCGGTTATAATGCCCATAGGGGGGGCAGACGTAAGAAGAGAATCTATGTCTACCATTAGTGGCATTCAACATGAGATATTAGTAAGCGATCATACAAAAAAATTGATTAATTCTGTGGATCAGGACTCTTTAGCTGGTGATTGGGATCGAGTAAATTATAATCTGATGAAGAAGCAATATACCAAAAGATCTTGTTTATCAGTTGAGTTAGTGGAAAGATTTACTAATAAAACTTTAGCCTGTACACAAGCATGGAGAGAGCTACGTTCTAAGAATGATTGGAATAGTTTCGTGCCATATCTTGAGGATGTAGTAGATATTGTTAAAGAGTGTGCACAAAGGAAGTCACAGAGCCTTAATATGCTTCCATATGACACTCTATTAGACGATTATTCTCCTGGTGTAACTCAAGAATACTTGGAGCCTATTTTTAATGGATTAATAGAAGAGTTGTTAATCTTACTACCAAAAATTCAAAATGAACACAAACCTATAAATAAGGATGTTGATCTTAGTGCTGATATACAAAGTCAAAATAATTTATGCAGGTTTATCATGGAAAGAATAGGGTTTGATTTTAATCATGGTAGGCTAGATACAAGTCACCACCCATTTTGTGGAGGGACTAATGGAGATATAAGGGTAACAACAAAATATTATGAAGATGATTTTCTGTTAGGTTTAATGGGAGTATGTCATGAAACAGGACATGCCATGTATGAAAATAACCTACCTAAAGATTGGTTAACTCAACCTATTGGACAATCATCTGGTATGGCAGTTCATGAAAGTCAATCATTACTTATAGAAATGTATTGTTGTAGAAGTAAAGAGTTCATTGAATTTTTGATGAAGAATA
Source organism: Legionellales bacterium (assembly GCA_013215905.1). Next base: position 1,146 of record JABSQI010000068.1, read on the forward strand.
TTTTTAAATACTTGGGAGATAATACTCAAATATCCTCAGAAGATATTTATGATTATTATACTCAGGTTAAACCTGGATATATAAGAGTACATGCTGATGAAGTAACTTATCCTTTACATGTTATATTAAGGTATGAGATTGAAAAAAAATTAATTAATGGTGATATTTTTGTTAAGGAACTTCCAGATATTTGGGATGAATATATGAATAAATTTCTTGGATTATCCAAAAAAGATAATTTTAAGGATGGTGTCATGCAAGATATTCATTGGACTCTTGGCGCTTTTGGATATTTTCCATCTTATACTCTAGGAGCTTTGTTTGCAGCGCAACAGATGAATACAATACAATCGGAAAATAACCATGCACTTAGCTCATTAAAAGATGGGGACTTTACTGGTATCTTTGCGTGGTTGAAAAAAAATATACATAGTTTTGGTTCGTTTTATGATACTACAGAAATTGTAGAAAAATCTACTCGAAGTAAATTAACAATTGAACCATTTTTACGTCATATTGATCGAAGATATTTATGAAATATATCCATACAGTTGTTATCTTTACAGTATTTTTAGTTTGGGGTGAGCTATACGCTGGGAATTGTCCTACTCCAGAAGAACTATCTAAATTAATTACTGAACAATTAGGATATAAAATGTCTTATTTTGAAGGTAAAACGTCTTTTGAAATATTAGGTAAAGGAAAAATCACCATTGATAATCAAGAACAACCAGAGATTTATCATGTTGAATCCCTAGACTCTATTTTCCCAATGTCATCAACAAAATATACTATCCTACCAATTAAAAATCCATCTTTGGGTAAGCATGAAGTTATTAAAATAAATGGTATAGTGCATACAGAGAAAGAGATTAATCTAATAGTTGAGCGCAATGAGGTTGTATCTAAATACCAATTAATATTCGATGATCCTATTTCAGGAATCTGTACATATGGTATTGACATAAATATTACAGGTAGAAAAGCCACTGTTTTTTATAGAAACCAGATTTTGCTAAGGCGTGAACCCATGAGTATTAATGAATATAGTTTAGAATATAAATTTATAGAAAAAACTTTACTAAGTAAGCAGATCCCGATTAGCTTAATTCCAATATTTCAAGGTTATATATCATCAGATCAAGAAATATCTAAAAGAGAGAGGCAAGATTTTACTTATAAATATATGATGTACCATTCAAGAAGTAGTTGCGATGCAATTATGAAGTCATTTAAAAATGGTACAGATAATAATCCAGCAGAACCTCTAACATTTTCAGGAATTGCTTCGCTGATTAATATGTATACATATCAGACTTAGTCCCAACATTTTGAGATAGGGCCTTGCCCAGATATTCTTTTCTCTCCAAATTTTGATATTGTTAAAATACCGCATTTTGTATCATCAATTGCTTGTTGGTTTTGTGGAATAGCTCTTAGAGTATAATCATGATCCGTTTGGCTTGCAATTTCTAGTTTATACCAATTTCCTACAGTCATCTCATTGTTTATAATATCTGTTGTGGGATTTGTTCCAATAGTGGCAGACTCATAGGAGTTATATTTTGAATAATGTCTTTCCATAGCCCCAACTAAGTTTAATAAATTAAATTTAGCCTCTGTTCTTTTAGTATATATGACGTGATCTTTATAGATAGGATAAGCAACAATAGCTATTATTAAGATAACAACTGTAATAATTAGATAATCATACCGGATTAATCTTTTGTTTGTATTATCGTCCTTTTTTAACATTATTTTTAGATTATCCCTAAATTTCTTAGTGCACTCGCTATTTTTGTACCAAAATTCATTTTTTCTGCAAACTTCATCCAGTAGTTAGGGGCAGTAGTATAATCTACAATATCAGGTTCTTCGATCATTTCTCTGGCAATTTGGCCAGCACTTGAGAAGCCATCTATTAATCCTAAATCTAGAGCTTTCACTCCTGTCCAATATAGTCCAGAAAAAAGATCAGGATCATCTTTTAATTTGTCCTTCCTGCCTAACTGGACATCTTTTACAAACTGTTTATGTAGAGTATCTAGCATTTCTTTTAATTTATCTAATTGCTCTGGAACTAGAGGAGAGTATGGATCTAGATAACCTTTATATTTCCCAGATGTTACCATTCTTCTCTCGATACCAAGTTTTTCCAATGTTCCAACAAATCCAAAACCATCATATAGGACTGAGATAGAGCCAACTAAGCTTGCAGGATTTGCATATATTTCATTTGCAGCTGCCGCTATGTAGTATGCGGCAGAGGCACATACTTCTGAACAAACGGCATAGATTTTTTTCTCGGGGAATTTTTTTTGTAATCTACGGATCTCGTTGAATATATAATCTGCAGTTACCGGACTCCCTCCAGGGCTATTTATACGTAAAATGATCCCTTTGACACTCTTTGATGAGAATGCATTATTTAGAGAGGTTGCAATACTGTCAGAATTATTATCAGCAGACTCAGCTATAAATCCATCAATTTTAATTAAAGCTGAATGTGGTTTTTCTTCTTTTAATTTAGTATTACTCCCAAATAGTAAGAAGAGAAACATGAATAGCCAAATGAAAAATAGGATTTTGAATAAAAAACCCCAACGTTTTTTAACCTTCAAGGTATGCAAAATTTGTTTTGCAAGTGCTTCTGATATTTCGCTCATTTATTTATACTTGAAAAAATAAAAATTGTCACAATATTATGTAGTATAAAGCTAAATTAGGAGTTTGTCATGAATATGGATAAATTAACTACTGATTTTCAGCAAGCGTTATCGAACGCACAATCGAAAGCTATTCAACATGATAATCAGTTTATTGAGCCTTTACATGTAATGTATGGTCTAGCCGAAAATTCTAATAGTACAGTTGGGCATATATTAGAACAGGCTGGGATCAGGTGTGGATTAATCAGACAAAAATTAGACAAATTAATAGATGATTTACCAAAAATCAGTGGGACTCCTGGAGAGGTGCATATTTCACGCGATTTATTAAAAGTACTAAATCTCATGGATAAATATGCACAGCAGAAAAATGATAGTTATATATCAAGCGAATGGTTTTTATTAGCTACCTTAGAAGTAAAAGAAGCAGTAGGAAAATTATTAATAGATTTAGGTTTAAAAAAGAAAAATGTTTTAAATATTATTGAGAAGGTTAGAGGCGGTGAGAATGTTAGTGATTCTTCCCATGAAAGTAATAGAAGAGCACTTGATAAATATACAATTGATTTAACCTTACAAGCCGAAAACGGTAAGCTTGATCCAGTTATTGGTCGTGATGATGAAATTAGAAGAACAATTCAAGTGCTACAAAGACGCACAAAAAATAATCCTGTCTTAATAGGAGAGCCTGGGGTAGGAAAAACTGCAATTGTAGAAGGTTTGGCGCTTAGAATAGTTAATAAAGAGGTTCCAGATGGGATCAAGAATAAGAAATTATTAGCACTAGATATGGGAGCCTTAATTGCTGGAGCCAAATATCGAGGTGAATTTGAAGAAAGACTGAAATCTGTATTAAAGGAATTATCTAAGCAAGAAGGTAAGATAATTTTGTTTATTGACGAATTACATACCATGGTTGGTGCAGGGAAAGTAGAAGGAGCTATGGATGCTGGAAATATGTTAAAACCAGCATTAGCTAGGGGAGAGTTACATTGTATTGGCGCAACAACTTTGGATGAATATAGGCAATATGTTGAAAAAGATGCAGCCTTGGAAAGAAGATTTCAAAAGATATTAGTTGATGCTCCTAGTGTAGAAGATACAATTGCTATTCTTCGAGGATTAAAAGAAAAATATGAGATACATCATGGTGTTAATATTTCTGATCCGGCAATCGTTGCTTCAGCAACTTTATCTAATAGATATATTACAGATAGACAACTTCCAGATAAAGCAATTGATTTAGTTGATGAGGCAGCTAGTTTAATTCGTATGGAAATTGATTCTAAACCTGAGTCAATGGACAAGTTAGATAGAAAAATAATCCAACTGAAGATAGAAGAGCAGGCTTTAAAAAAGGAACATGATGAAATATCTATTGATAGACTAAAGAAATTGGAAAAAGAAATCCAAAAATTAGAAAAAGAATATAGTAATCTAAATGAAATATGGAAGAGTGAAAAATTGGCCTTAAGTGGAACAAAGGAAATTAAAGAGAAAATAGATGCAGCTAAACTTGAGTTAGAATCAGCAAGTCGCAATAATGATTTGGCAAAAATGTCAGAAATTCAATATGGAGTTATACCTGAACTAGAAAAACAGTTAAAGTCATCTGACTCTAAAGAAGAAAGAAAAAACATATTACTAAGAAATAGTGTTACCGAAAATGAAATTGCTCAGGTAGTAGCAAAATGGACAGGGATCCCTATTACTCGAATGTTGGAGAGTGAGAGAGAAAAATTAATAGAAATGGAAGAAAATTTACATGCTAGGGTTATTGGACAAAATGAAGCAGTTTCTGTAGTTTCTGATGCAATCCGTAGATCACGTGCGGGGATATCTGATCCAAATAGACCAATTGGGTCTTTTTTATTCTTAGGTCCTACTGGAGTTGGGAAGACAGAGTTATGTAAATCTTTAGCAGAGTTTATGTTTGATTCAGAATCAGCATTGATTAGAATAGATATGTCAGAATATATGGAGAAACATTCTGTTGCTCGATTAATAGGGGCTCCTCCAGGTTATGTAGGATATGAACAGGGAGGATATTTAACTGAGGTTGTTAGAAGAAAACCATATTCTGTAATTTTACTTGATGAAATTGAAAAAGCCCATGCAGATATTTTCAATATTTTACTACAAATATTAGATGATGGTAGGTTAACTGATGGTCAAGGAAGGACGGTAAATTTTAAAAATACTGTAATAGCTATGACATCAAATTTAGGCTCTGAATTCATTCAAAATATGGATATCCAAAATCATGATGATGAAAATAAAATTAAAGTTATGGAGATAGTAAAAAATCATTTTAGACCTGAATTTCTTAATAGGTTAGATGATATGATTATTTTCCATAAATTATCAAAAGAAAATGTTAAGAGTATTACAAGGTTACAGTTAAATTTATTAGAAGGGCGTCTAGCTAAAATGGGATTGAAAATAAATGTTGAAGAAATTGTCTTATCACACATTGTAGATATAGGTTATGATGCAGTCTATGGAGCTAGGCCAATAAGACGCACAATTCAAGAGATAATTGAAAACCCTCTAGCACGATTGATTTTAAAAGGACAATTTCCTAAAGAATCTATAATTACAGTAGGATTGGAAAACGAGCAGGTCCAGTTTGATACCATAAAAAGCTAATTAAGAGAGTATATAGCTATTTTTTATAATAAATATATTTGAAATCCACTAGATAGTAATAAGTTGACAACAGTTATTGTTCCCTATAAAATTTTGTTATTTTTAAATCTTGTTGCATCTCCATTGACATAATACAAGTTGCGGTATATTTTATAGAGACATTATGCTTAGTTTACAAAAATTAACAATGCTTATGGGAAGTAAGCTATTATTTCATGAAATTAATCTGTTAATTAATAAACCTGGTAGATATGGTGTTGTTGGGGCAAATGGTACGGGTAAATCGACTTTATTTAAGATAATTGCCGATGAATTACAACCTACAGACGGCAAAGTACAAAAAATTAAAGATCTGAAAATTGGCTGGTTAAACCAAGATCATTTTAAGTTTGATTCTGAGTTGATTATTAATGTTGTCATTCGAGGGAATGTTCCATTATGGAATGCTTTAACAGAGAAAGAGCAGCTATTAAAGCTAGATGTTTTTGATGAAAAGGCTGCCCATAAACTTGCTGAATTTGAGGAAATTATTCAACATGAAAATGGCTACACAGCAGAAAGTAATGCTGAGGAAATTCTAGTAGGGTTAGGGGTTGATCAAAGTTCTCATTATGAACAATTGAGTTCTCTATCTGGTGGATACAAGATGCGAGTACTTTTAGCACAGACATTATTTAATAATCCGGATATTTTGTTGTTGGATGAACCGACAAATCATCTAGACATTATGACAACTCAATGGCTAGAAAATTATTTGATGAAAAATTTTAATGGGATATTACTATTTATTTCTCATGATAGAGATTTTTTGAATAATCTATCTAATAATATTCTTGATATAGATTATGGTGATATTAGATTATACCATGGAAACTATGATAAATTTTGTACTAAGAAGAATGAGATTGTAGAGCTAAAAGACAAAGAACGGGCTTCAGGTATTAAGAAAATCCAAGATATGCAGAAATTTGTTGATAGATTTAGAGCAAAAGCAAGTAAAGCTCGTCAAGCTCAGTCTCGTATGAAAATGATCGATAAAATCCAGCTCCCAGAGGAAGAAATATCTTCTCGAAATAAACCTTATATGAAGTTTGATATTTTGAAACCTTCAGGGAAAAATGCTCTGACTGTTAATTGTATTTCAAAATCGTATGGAGAAAAAAAGCTTTATAGTGATTTGAAGTTTAATATTAAGAGAGGAGAAAAAATAGCGATAATTGGCCATAATGGTATAGGAAAATCAACATTGATAAAACAGTTATTAGGCCAGATCCATGGAGGATATGAAGATTTTACTTGGGGTTCTGATACTAAAATTTCCTATTTTTCTCAAGATCATCATGAACAATTAACAGAAAAGGTATCTGTATACCAGTGGTTGCGTAATTTCCCTTTAAAAATTGATGATTCTGAAATAAGAAAGGTTTTAGGAAGAATGCTATTTAGTAAAGATCAAGTAAATAAAGATATCTTGTCTTTAAGTGGGGGAGAGGCAGCTAGAGTTTTGTTATCAAAAATTATGTTAGAAAAAGCAAATACATTAGTTTTTGATGAACCAACTAATCA
>JABSQI010000069.1 GCA_013215905.1 Legionellales bacterium
TGCTCACCTGAAAAGAAATCTAATAAAAAATAAGCGGTGGGAACAGTTGCCTCTACATTAGCCCATGAGCAATTACCTGTTTTTTGTGGAGGGATTGGCAGATTAATGATAGTTTTCAGACCCATAATCTCATTAATCCCTCTATGCATGAATTCATCATTATTTTTTTGAAATATAATCTCATTAAATAACTTGCTCCGATCAAATTGTTTAGTTATTTGATATATAACTCCAGTTCCCTCAAATTTGCTATTAGCACCTCGATCGCATTTTGCAAAATAGTTCTTATAGATAATAAATGTAATAGCATGTCCTTGATACACCCCGGGAAGTATTAATAAATCATTAGAGAAAATAGTTTCGGAAATATTTTTACGATCATCCGTAGTATATATAAAGTGCTGTAGTTTAGAAAGTTCTGCAGAATCGTGTAAGGCTTTAATGATATATTTAAGTTTATCAAAATACATTCTAAGCTTCTTGGCAGAATAATTATTTAGAAATCTTTTTAGAGAATCTGCTATTATGTTTAGAGAAGATTCCAAATAAAACCCTTCGAAATTCACCAGAATTAATTTATTTTGTGTCGAAAGCATATAAGTTTCTCCAGAGAGCTCATAACAATGACCTAATATTTTTGTATTAATAAACGCTTTAGCAAAGCTAATTTTTGCTCCATATCTCGTCAATAAATCTACTAATTTTTTTTGTCTACGCAACAATGGAAATGTTAGAATAGGTTGACTATTAGTAGTATATTGGTTTGGATCTGCGTTTAAGTTTAATAATTCTTTACATATTTTTACATCATTTATCTCTACCGCCCAGTGCAATGGTGTCCTTCCAGTAGTATCTTTAAAATTAGGATCAGCTTTATTACTTAATAATAGAGAGGTAATTTCTGGTTTTCTCATAAGTATTGATTCAATCAAAGGTGTAAAACCATATTCATCATATGTATTAATTTCTGAACCACTACTTAACAATTTTTTAACTTTTTCAATATTTCCATCTATAATTGCGTCTGCTAGGGTCATGTTTTTTTACTAAGTTACATTTGGTTTGGGATTGAATTTTTTTTGTAATTCATTTTTTAATCTTAATTGGAATTCAAGATATTGTTTGATTGCTTCTGGCGATTGATGAGGCAAATTATTTACTTCAGCAACACCACTAAAATAAACATTTTTTGCAATCGGATGTTCCTTCAAAGCGCCATCTTTAGAGATATCATGTTCCATATCCTGTGTATTTTCATTATTAATTTTTTTTTCTGGAAGGTCTACCTCATCAACAAATTTAGAATGTGCATATGCTTGTATTACTAAACTCTCATATAAGAACTCCATAGGAGGCCTAGTATCTTCTTTCGACATGAAATTTCCTTTATTTACAACTTTCAGTATAGATAAAATTTAAGAATCCTGAGATATGGAATATTCAAAAATAATAACCATAATAATTAGGTAGTAAATAGAAACAACACAAAACAACTTAGTACTTAGAAAGCATCCTTGCTTATTTATCATCCACTGAGTAAATAATATTATTTAGATGCATAGATCCTATCAACCTCTTGTAAGTAAGTACAATCTACTCATATAAATGAGTTTATCATACACTACATGTAAAATAGTAACTCTCATAAGTACAAAAATTATATAAAGCCCTAATCTATAGTAAATTAATAGGGATAAATTTACCTAACGGATCTTGCTCTATGCCAGAAAAAGCCACATTTGGATCATGAGTGTAAAATAATATACAGCTATTCTTAATAGCATATAAAAGGAATGCTTTTTTTTCATTTATGAGTTGCTCTGCCGATCTATCATATCCCATAGTCACAGGTAAATGTACCCAAGGAATTGCCGGGATAAGATCAGAGCAGAATAATATTCTCTCTTTAGCAGTACAAATCTCAGTATGTAGTAATCCTGGAGTATGCCCATGTGTATAGTGAAAAATATATTGTTCTCCTAGAAAAGAAATTTTGTCTTTATCTATAAGTTCTATTCTTGAAGATTGCTCAAGAAGCCCTAATAACTCTTTAATAAAAGATGCCTTATCACGTACATGGGGTTTACAAGCTCTATCCCATGCTGTTCGACTTACGACATATTTAGCATTTGGGAATAGCAGCTCATGTTCACGACCTTGCTCCCATTTAGTAAGTAATCCTCCTGCATGATCAAAATGTAAATGTGATAATATAACTATATCTATATCATAATGAGTCAATCCTAATTGAGCCAAAGATTTTAACAATACATGCTCTTCTTGTTCAACCCCATATCTCTTTCTTAGTTCTGGATTAAAAAAAGCCCCTATCCCTGTCTCTAATAATATGTTTCGACTTTTTTCTTGTATCAATAAACAACGACATGCTAACTTAACTTGATTATTTTGATTTGGTTGCATCCATTTGGACCATATAGTCCTGGGAACATGGCCAAACATCGCCCCACCATCAAGCATTTGATAATTTCCAGATAATGGCGAAATTTTAATAATTTGATCTATCATAAAACTCTAGTTCTACAAATGACAAAATTTTATTGGACTAAGATAAAATAAGAATTTTTACAAATACCATACTCAAACTAGATAGCTGTCGAAATATACAACAATATTACGACAGCTATACTTTAGTTATTATGATATTTTACAATTCAGTTAGAGATATTGTAACTCTTCTATTTTTCTTACGCCCTGTGGCAGACGAATTATCAGCAATTGGGCGTGTAGAGCCAAAACCTCTAGCAATCAGTCTTTGTTTCTTAATTCCTTGACTACGGAAAAATGCGGCAATACTTTGAGCACGTCTTTCAGATAACTTCAGATTATAGTTATCATTTCCTTCGCTAGATGCGTGTCCATTGATATTCACCAAAGTCTTGTCATATTTTTTAAGAACTATAGATATAGACCTAAGCACTGAGTAAAAATCAGAGTTTATATCTGCACTATTCTGCTTAAATGTAATATCGCCTGGCATAATCAATTGCAAGGATTTCTTATCTTTAGTTCTGTAAACTTGAACGCCACTATTTCTTAATTGAGTTCTCAACTCAGACTCTTGTTTATCAAGATATACGCCTGTTGCAGCTCCAACTGCAGCTCCACCAGCAGCACCAATAAGAGCTCCTTTAGCTTTCCCGCCAGAAGCAACAGCACCTACAAGAGCCCCACTAGCCGCGCCAATAAAAGTAGAAATACCTGTATTAGACACTTTCTTTTCACCTGTATAGGGATCTGTGCTTGTACAACCAGACAATATAAAAACCATCAAACCTACTAAAATCTTTTTAAACATGAATACCCCCAAAAACTTTGACCATAATATACTAATTCGACGATAAATACTCTCATAATAAGCTCTATATGTCTAGTAATTTATCTATACTCGATTAGCCAAAAAATGATTTTCGTATATTTTTCCAACCAATTAATCACCAAAATAGCAAGCTTAACTAATCACTAAATTCGCCATTACTTGAATTGATACTTGTCTGGGATTGTAAAATGGTAACATTGCTAATTTGAAACTGTTTTTGCTTATCTTTTTTTAGTTTAGATTTTGGAGATCCAATTGAAACAGATTTTGATTTAGATAAGTTAAATGGAGATAAATTAAGGGTAGGGGTCTCAGGTAATGAACTAGATCTTTGATGGCTGTGCTTTTTATGAGGAGAATCATGATCTATTATTGTTGGTAATACTGGTATTCCAATCTTTAATTGCTTTGTCTGAATAGTTAGTCGCTAGTGCGAAATATAGTCTAATTTATTACTGTTTGTAGAAAAATATTAATTTTTAATTACAGAAAATAAATATTTCTTAAGAATCCCATGCTGATTAAAATCAATTTTTAATTTATTGGTGAATTTCTTTTCCATTCCAACAGGACTAACAAAAGTCATAAAATGTATCTGTGGTTTATCAGCAATTTTAACTTTACTAACAATAGCTTCATATACCCATTGTTCTTCATTAGAGCTATATATACTAAAAATATTAGGTTCTCCTAGCAGCTCTTTGACTTTTTTCTTATTTGTTTTTCCTACTACAAGAGATTTTTGTACGTCATAGTAACTCATTTCTCCAAGTTTATTATTATTAGTACTGGCACATCCTTGAATAAATAGAAAAACTATTAATATAGATTTTACTAATTTTATTTCTTGAAAGTTAATCATAAATGCTCCATTACTTCATAATGGAGGTAAGTATATTATTTATCCTAAACCTTTGTCTATTAATCAGTTCTAATTGTATAATATATACAACATTTTCATTGTAATTTATACAAAATAAAATATGAGGCAATATGAGCATTGATAACACTGGAATGAACTGTAAACTAAAAGAAGAAAAAGTTACTATTCTAATTTCCCAAAATCACCCATTAATACAATTATCGAATAGTCTTAACTGGTCTGAAATAGAAGATATAGTACTACCAGATTTAAAATCCTCAACAGCAAAATTAAAATGGTGGCTAGGACGGCCTTTGCGACTTCGCATTCACCTTGGAGCTTATCTTCTACAACAATTGTTTAATCAAACAGATCGTCAAACTGAATATAATATAAAAGATAATGCTGCACATCAGTTATTTTGCGGTAAAGGGCTAGTGAAAAAATGGCACTGCCCAGACCATACAAAGATAGAAGAATTTCGTTCAAGATTAAGCCCAGATACTCAATGCAAGCTCGCTAACATGATATCTATGCAAGCAGTACAACTAGGTTTTGCAGATCCAAAGCACATAGATATTGACTCAACCATTCAAGAAGCTAATATGATGTATCCTAATGATAGTACATTATTATGTAAACTAGGATATATGTGCAAGAAAGTCTCGGAATATTTGAATAAAAATATATATGTTTTTAAACATAAGCCTATGGAAGTAAATATAAAAAGAATTAGAAGCTTTGCTAGGCAATATTGGTTTTTATCTAAAAAAACTGACCCTGAAGAAAAAAAGAAAGTATTTGAGAAACTATATAATTGTGTATATGAGGAAGTAGAACTTATTGTCGATAATGTTAGATGTATTACTACTAATATGCTAGAAAATATTCCTTGGAATATAAATAAGATTTTCTGTCAAATTAGAGATTTAGCTAAGAAATATTTATCAGATGTTAAATATTTTATTGAGAACGGAAGCATGATTCCTGATAAGATTTTATCCTTTCATTTAAACCAAGTTAAATGTTTTACTAAAGAGAAACCTGGTAAAAAATATCAATTTGGAAGAGTATTTCAGTTAGCTAGAGTAAAGGGTAATTTTTTATTTGCAAGTAAATTTGATGAAGTTGATGTTTCTGATAAGCATGCTATAGAGCCTATGTTACAAACACATAAAGTCCTTTTTGGGAATGATAATTTAGAATCTGTAACTGCTGATAAAGCTTATTATTCGAAAAACAATGAAAAAATTCTAAATAAAGCAGGCGTTAAAGATATTTGTTTACAACGCCCTGCAAATGTAAAGAGCGAACCCATTTCTTCATTACCAAAATACAAAGAAGAAATATTAGTAAACAGACGTAGTGGTATTGAGCCATTGATCGGACATGCTAAAAATTCTGGCCAACTTGGAAGAAGCAGAATGAAGTCTGATAGAACCATTGAATCATCTGGATTTGCATCTATATTATCATTTAACTTAAAACAATTGATTAGATACAAAATGGGTAAGATTATCTTAGAACCCACATAAATCAAGACTTTTAATTTCGCACCAGCGACTAACTACAGGTAAAAAATTATCTTTCTGCGACGGGTCACTTTCTGTAATATCTTTAATTTTCAATAAGGCATCTGCCATAACTTGATTTAATTCTTCTATTTTTTGATTCATTTTTACCCTTTTGAAGATTTATTCGAACTCATCGCCATAACTATCATCATTGACAATGTTAACATGTAATCTTGATTCGTTCACCCTATTTCTAAGTTCTTTCCCTGGTTTAAAATGAGGAGCGTATTTCTCCTTGGATACTGTTTTTTGCATAGTTTTTGGATTATGGGCTTGTCTTGGTGGTCGATGATGTAATGAGAAACTACCAAAACCACGGATCTCAATTCTGTTCCCTTTAGCCAGGCTATCAGACATATACCCTAATAATAAATTAACTCCGAGAAAAATATCTTTTTCTGGGATTTCTTTATTATTTTTTGCTAAAAGCTCAATTAGTTCTGATTTAATCATAATTTAAAAAATCTAACATTTTCTATTAAGTCTCTCTCCTTAACTATTGGTATTCCTAGTTTAACTGCATTTTTAATTTTAAGGCTAACCATTTTAGCACGATTGCCAACAATTAAAAGGTCAATATTATTATTCCAATTTTCTGTAACGGATATATTCAAACTATCTAATATTTTTTGCATAGCTTTGACACGCTTAATATTTCCTCTGGCACAATCAAAATATCCTGTTAGACAAACAGAATTTATATTTTTTAAATTAGGAACAATTGAATAACAAACATGATTTAACTCAAGAGGAATAATTAAATCACCGAACAAATCACGAGTATACGGGCAATTAGTCACTTTCTTTTTTTGCATCAGCTAATTCTAGAATGCGTTTTAGTTCAACATTAGTAATTTTAGATATGAATTGAGGATGAGTCCCTGAATCTAGCATTCTTATGATACAGTCCTTGAATCCTCTTTCCCAGCCAAATTCATAAAATTCTTGTCTAGCATTATGGACACGCTGCTCTACTTCTTCTAATAATTCTTTTTTGGTAAGAGACTGTAGCTTTCTCATTCCTTTAAGTGGATTTAGAACTTATCTTGGTTCTGTGCTTTTAGTTCTTCTATTTGATCAATAGTTGTTTCTGTTACTTCACTGATAGTCTGAAGGTCTAAATTTTTCTTTAACATATTCAAAATTATGTCATGGTTTCTTTTTTCGATCCCTTGTTCAATTCCACGTTCTTCGCTTATCTTTTGAACTTTTTGTAATGCTGTCATAACTTCACCTCTGTTTTTTTCTGATACCTCATCAGCAATGATTTTTAGATATTCTTCAGGGTTATCACCTTTAGTATCAGCTATACTTATAGTATAACAAATTGCCTCTCTTAGAAACTCCCAACCTTCATGTTTTTGCTCAATCTCATGAGCAAATTTGGCTAAAATTTTAGCTAAGTCCTCTAATTTATTACGAAATCTGTCGTGATTGGCTTTCATTGCCATTTCCATAAGACCACACCAAATATGACCACGCAAATCTTCGTCATCAATCCTGTTAAGGTCTATTAGGTGGAATGGACTAGTTAATATTCTTTGAGCTAGCTCTCTATGTCCTCGTGAGTACATATCGATGAATCTAGTAGTTAGATTATAAGGCTTATTTCCATTATAAAAAATTGTGGGAATTATAATAGGATATTTAATATCTGTATTGTCATCTGAGTTTTTATGTTTATCAAAATGATACTGTATGATTTCTAAAATATATTTTAAAACCCTATATGGCATTTTAGGATCAGGGCTGCTCTGATGCTCGCTTAGGAGATAAAAGTATCCTTCTTCACCATTAATCTGAACTGAATACAACATATCTAAGCGTTTTTCTTTCTTTTTCCCAGATATTTTTTCACGGTCAGTTATAAAACTAGTTTTCTCAAAAGCTATACTATCAAGGTTAACCTGTGATTTAATATCATCAGGTAAGTGGAAATCAAAGAAATCTTTTGCAACTCTAAGGTCTTGCATAGATTTTCGAAAAAAATTGTCATGAGGAAAATTCTCAGCACTCATATTATTATCTCTATGTTTTGATTATCCACTCAAAAGGGGATATCGTCGTCAAATTCTGGTTTTTCTACTTCAGCTTGTACTGGTTGAGATTCTTGGACAGACTCTTTACCCATAAACTCATCATAATCATTAGTAACTTGATTTTGAGCATTGCTACCTTTGCTATCTAAGATCTGCATTTCATTAGAAACTTTTTCCTTAGTATATCTATCTTGATTATCTTTGTCTTGCCAT
>JABSQI010000007.1 GCA_013215905.1 Legionellales bacterium
AATGATCAATGTTTTGGCGTTGTTGGTAGAATATAGTGTCAAGAAACTGTGAAAAATGAATTTTGATTTTTTTGTGCGAGGTCCCGGGTAATTATGGGGGTAAAAATGCCAAAAATACACAAAATTTGAAGAATTTGTGAATATAAGTCCGCAAACTATTTTGGTAAGTGCAACCCCTGGAAAGTATGAAATTAATAACTCTGATGAAGTAGTTGAACAAGTAGTCAGGCCTACTGGGCTGCTAGATCCAGAAGTAGAATTAAGACCAGTTAGCACACAGGTAGATGATTTATTATCAGAGATAAATTTAAGAATAAAAAATAAAGAACGAGTTTTAGTTACTACATTGACTAAAAAAATGGCTGAAGATTTAACGGATTACTATTCAGAACTCGGTATTAAAGTGAAATATTTACATTCTGACATTGATACAGTTGAGAGAGTTGAGATTATTCGGGATTTAAGGTTAGGTGAATTTGATGTTCTAATAGGCATTAACCTGCTTAGAGAAGGTTTAGATATGCCAGAAGTATCTTTAGTAGCAATTTTGGATGCTGATAAAGAAGGTTTTTTGCGTTCTAGAGGAGCTTTAATTCAAACTATTGGTAGAGCAGCAAGAAATTTGAAAGGTAAAGCTATTTTATATGCTGATAATGTAACTAAATCTATTGCAGCAGCAATGGAAGAGACAAATCGTCGACGTGATAAACAAATTTCCTATAATGCAAAACATGGTATTACTCCTGAAGGAATTAAGAAAAATGTTACGGATATAATGGAATTATCTGATTATCTTGAGAAGAAAAGTCATAAAAAAGGCAAAAAAGCCCGTCAGGTAGAACAAATTGATATTCAGTCTTTATCTCCTAAGCAGGCTGCCAAAGAAATTAATAAAATTGAAAAAAGAATGTTGGAATATGCTGAGAAATTAGAATTTGAGAAAGCAGCGGAATTACGTGACCAATTGTTACATTTGGAAAAGCAGTTAGTTGGAATAGATTTTGATCAAGAGACTCAATGATGGGATCTACATTTAATAGATTGAATTATTATATTTAGAATATACTGTAATTGATAATTTTGCTTCTTTATAGATATTTTAAATTCTTTACTTTCATATTTAATAGTGATAATTTAGTTAACTACTTAGGCACGTAGCTCAGGGGTAGAGCACCACCGTGACATGGTGGGGGTCGGTGGTTCGAAACCACTCGTGCCTACCAGAATTTTAGGGTTTAAATTATGATAAATGTTACTTTGCCAGATGGGTCGAAAAAAGAATTTGACGCTCCTGTTAGTATTTATAGTATTGCTAAGAATATTGGTGATGGTTTAGCAAAGTCAGCTGTTGCTGGTAAGATAGGCAAAAATGTTTATGATATTTCTTATGAAGTTGATAGCGATATTAATTTAAAGATTATTACTCTGGCTGATACAGAAGGGTTAGAGATTTTAAGACACTCTAGTGCTCATTTATTAGCTCAAGCTGTTAAAGAATTGTTTCCAAGTGCCCAGGTAGCTATAGGGCCTGTAATTGAAAATGGTTTTTACTATGATTTTTATTATGAAAAAGGTTTTAATGAAGGTGATTTAGTAAAAATTGAGAAAAAAATGCAAGAAATTGCCAAGCGCAAATTAGCAATTTCTAGAGATGAATTGTCAAGAAATGATGTAATTAAGTTATTTGAGAATGTGAGTGAGAATTATAAAGTAAAAATAATTCAAGAAATTGCCGAAGAGGAAAAATTATCTATTTACCGTCAAGGAGATTTTTTTGATCTATGTCGTGGACCGCATCTTCCTAATACTTCTTTTATAAAGGCTTTCAAATTAACCAAGGTGTCTGGGGCATACTGGAAAGGCGATTCTAAAAATGAAATGCTGCAAAGAATATATGGAACTGCTTTTCCTAGTAAGAAGGAGTTGACTGCATATTTGGAGCAGATTAAGGAAGCTGAAAAACGTGACCATCGTAAATTAGGCAAGCAACTAGATTTATTTCATTTTCAAGAAGAAGCTCCTGGTATGTGTTTTTGGCATCCAAAAGGGTGGACTGTATATAAAATCATTAAAGATTATGTTAGTAATTTGTTGCAGGAAAATGGTTACCAAGAAGTAAATACTCCAATGATTGTTGATAAAAAATTGTGGGAGAGATCGGGACACTGGGAGATATTTGGTAGTGAAATGTTTATTACTGAAACTGAAAATCATGCCTATGCAATTAAACCGATGAGCTGTCCTTGCCATGTCCAAATTTTTAATCAGGGACTGAAAAGTTATAGAGACTTACCTTTGAGAATCTCAGAGTTTGGATCATGTCATAGGAGCGAATATTCAGGAGCTCTACATGGTTTGATGCGAGTAAGGGGATTTGTACAAGATGATGGTCATATATTTTGTACTCATGAGCAATTACAACATGAGGTTGATAAATTCATTGATTTACTTTACCAGATATATAAGGATTTTGGTTTTAACGAAGTTATTCTTAAATTAGCAACAAGACCAGATGAGCGTGTTGGTGATGATAGTATATGGGATAAGGCTGAAAAATCTTTGCAACAAGCTTTGGAAAGTAAGAAATTGAAATTTTCTATTAGTGAAGGAGAAGGAGCTTTTTATGGTCCTAAAATTGAATTTTCATTGAAAGATTGTTTAGGAAGGGTGTGGCAGTGTGGAACTATGCAAGTAGATTTTTCTATGCCAGAGAGACTCAATGCCCAGTATATAAATGTATCTGGTAATAAAGAGTATGTAGTAATGCTACATAGAGCTATCTTTGGTTCTTTTGAACGGTTTATTGGGATTTTAATCGAGAATTATGCCGGTAATCTTCCTTTATGGTTGGCTCCTATTCAAGCAGTTGTTCTAAATATAACCGATGATCAGGTTGATTATTCTAAAAATATTGTGAATCAGCTTAAACAATATGGTATTAGAGCGGATTCGGACTTGCGAAATGAGAAGATAGGTTATAAAATTCGTGAACATGCCGTCTGTCGTGTGCCATATTTGTTAATTGTTGGCAAACAAGAGCTTGAAAGCAAAACAGTTTCTGTAAGAATGCAAAATGGTGATGATTTAGGAACGATGAGGGTTGATGAATTCGCTGATCATATTTTAAAGTTAGTGGAAGCAAAAAGTTAAATTTGGAGGAATAAATATTATTGGATTTAATTCTAACTCTAACTCTTCTAAGAAAGCTAGAGTAAATGAACAAATTAGGGTGCCAGAAATAAGATTGTTGGATCAGCATGGGAATCAAGCAGGTATTGTTCCCCTAGAGGAAGGTTTAAAAACAGCATATGACGCTGGTTTAGATCTAGTAGAGATTTCACCTACTGCTTCTCCTCCAGTTTGTCGTGTTATGGATTATGGTAAGTATTTGTATGAGCAGAGGAAAAAGAAAGCCGATGCTAAAAAGAACCAGAAACAGGTTAGTTTAAAAGAGGTAAAATTTAGACCAACAACTGAGGAAGCAGATTATCAGGTAAAATTGAAGAAATTAATTAAATTTCTCGTTGATGGTGATAAAGCTAAAGTGACATTGCGGTTTAAGGGTAGAGAAGCTTCTCATCCAGATTTAGGATTTCAGCTATTGGAGCGAGTTGAAGAAGACTTAAGAGAGTATTCTATGGTAGAATCTAATCCAAAGAAAGAAGGAAAAATGCAATTAACAATGGTATTAGCACCGAAAAAACATAAATAAAGTTGAGAGAACTATGTCAAAATTAAAAACACATAAAGGGGCCGCTAAAAGATTTACTCAAACTAAAGGCGGAATAAAGTTTAGGAGATCAAATAGAGCACATATTTTGACCAAAAGAGGTACCCAAGAGAAACGTCGTTTACGGGTTGAGGGTAGGTATCTTGCTGATTGCGATACAAATTCTGTGGAAAGATTGTTAAGTGGTAGTTAATATTAATTTAGATTTTTAGGAGTTTATCTATGCCAAGAGTAAAACGAGGAGTTGTAGCTAGGTCTAAGCACAAAAAGATATTGGATAAGGCCAAAGGTTATTATGGTGCTCGTAGCAAAGTGTTTAGAGTAGCAAAACAAGCTGTTATTAAAGCTGGACAGTATGCTTATAGAGATAGGCGTCAACGTAAGAGGGTTTTTCGTAATTTATGGGTTATAAGGATTAATGCTGCTACTAGAGAATTAGGGTTAAGTTATAGTAGATTTGTAGAAGGTCTAAAAGCCGCTTCTATTGATATTAATAGAAAGATACTTTCAGACATGGCTATTAATGATAAGGAAGCTTTTAAAGTAATTGTTCAAAAAGCACAGACTGCTCTAGAGGCTAAGTCATCATAGTATCCTCTATTATATATTAAGGCTCTTCTTATGGTTGATGTATCTAGGCTTTTAAAAGAAGCTCTGAGTGAGTGTGATAGTTGCTCGGATTTAGTAAGTTTAGATAAAATTAGGGTAAAATATCTTGGTAAGAAAGGGGAACTTACGGCATTACTAAAGCAGTTGGGAGAACTTCCTGCTACTCAACGTCCTATAATTGGACAAGAAATAAATTCTGCAAAAACAAAGCTATTATCATACATCTCAGATAATAAAGAAAAACTTGCTCAGCAACTTTTACAGAAAAATATTGCTGGTCAAACAATAGATGTCTCTTTACCAGGTAGGGGCAATACCATTGGAACTATTCATCCAGTAAATCTAACTTTAGCTAAGATAGAAGAATTTTTTGTAGGGCTTGGTTTTGATATTAGTGAAGGTCCTGAAGTTGAGTCTAGTGATTACAATTTTACTCATTTAAATATTCCAGAATATCATCCTGCAAGAGCTATGCATGATACTTTTTATTTTGATGAGGATTTGTTATTGAGAACCCATACTTCACCAGTCCAGATTAGGGCAATGGAGCAAGCTAAACCACCATTTAGATTGATAGCGCCAGGTAAGGTTTATCGTTGCGATAGTGATCTTACACATACTCCAATGTTCCATCAAGTAGAAGGTTTTTATGTAGACAAAAATGTTAGTTTTGTAGATTTAAGAACAATCTTATTGGATTTTTTTAAATATTTTTTTGAGAGGGAGCTTACATTAAGAATGCGACCATCCTATTTCCCATTTACGGAACCATCTGCTGAAGTTGATATTAGTTGTGTAAAATGTGATGGTGAAGGTTGTCGGATATGTAGTCATACTGGTTGGATTGAAGTTCTCGGTTGTGGGATGATTCATCCTAATGTGTTAATTGGGGTTAATGTTGATCCTGAGACTTATATGGGATGGGCTTTTGGCTTAGGGATAGATAGGTTAGCAATGCTAAAATATTCTGTTGATGATCTTAGAGCATTTTTTGACGGAGACATCCGTTTCTTAGAACAGTTTACTAGAGATTAAGTATGCTATTTAGTTTAAATTGGTTGAAAAAGTGGATAGATATTGATTGCGAGCATTCTGAGCTTATTTCTAAACTAGCTATGGCTGGTTTTGAAGTTGATTCTTTGAAAAGAATATGTGATGAGTTTTCTAAAGTTGTTGTTGCGAAGATAGATGAAGTAATAATGATTCCAGATTCACCAGACGTATTTCAATATAAGTTGAGAGTTGAAGATAATAAACTAGTAAATATTATTAGTAGAATCGCTGATCTTGAGCTTGGTACTAATGTAGCATTTTCTCCAAATGGCGTAGTAATTAATAAAATTACGGTGAATACACAAAGTGAATATGAAATTCAAACTGATGGAATTATTTGTACAGAGAAAGATCTTGGTATATCTGATTGTGAAAAGGTAATTGTTTTTGATAGTTCAATTCCACTTGGAGCAGATGTATATCAAGAATTAAATTTAGATGATTATATCCTAGATGTAGATATTACCCCGAACAGGGGGGATTGTTTGAGTGTTAAAGGTATGTCTAGAGAGATTGGGGCTATCTTTAATCAGAGATTACATCCCCCAGATGATATAGATAATAAACCAGTAGAACATCATAGTGATAAACATAGTGTAAAAATTAATGAAGTTGGTGTGTGTCCAAATTTCAATACAAGGATTATTTATGATATTAATAGTAATGTTGTGCTACCTTTGCAGTTCACAGAGAAATTGCGTCGTAGTGGGATAAATTCTGTTAGTCCTATTGTTGATATTGTGAATTATGTAATGATTGAACTTGGGCAACCTATGCATGCATATGACTTAGAGAAGATATCTGGCGATATACAAGTTAGGTTTGCAAATAAAGCTGAAGAAATAGTATTAATAGATGGTAACAAAAAGAATTTAACAGAAGATACCCTAGTAATATCTGATAATGAAAATGCTATTGGTATTGCTGGAGTTATGGGAGGAGAGTTTACATCTGTTACTAATAAGACTAAATCTATTGTACTAGAAAGTGCGTATTTTAACCCTCATAAATTAATAGGTAAAGCAAGAAATTATGGTTTATCAAGTGACTCTGCATTTAGGTTTGAACGGGGGGTTTGTCCACTTTTGCAAACAGAAGCTTTAGATAGGGCATCATTTCTTATTACACATTTTTGTGGCGGTCGTGTTGGTCCTATAAATGAAGTCACAACCGTTGATTATTTGCCACAACCAAAATTAATAAAATTTAGACATTCTAGATGCCAACAAATGTTGGGGATTGACATATCTGCGGTTGTTATTAGAGATATCTTTTCTAAATTGAATTTTACTGTAATGGAAAATAATGGTGATTTGGATATTCGTGTTCCTTCGTATCGCTTTGATTTAAATTTGGAAGTAGATTTAATAGAAGAGGTAGCACGTATTTATGGATATGAAAGGATTATTGGTGAATCATCTTTGATGCTACCTAGAAGAGCTAAAATAAATGATATCTATAATACTAAACGTCTTATTCGAAATTCAATGAAATATCTTGCATACAATGAGGCGATTACGTATAGCTTTGTTGATCCTAATTTACAGAATAAGATATGTGAAAATAAAGATATGTTGAATTTATTAAATCCTATATCTCCAGAGTTATCACAGATGCGAGCTAGTGTTCTACCTGGATTGATTCAAGCTCTTATTCATAATAAAAATAGACAAATAAGAAGAGCAAAATTATTTGAGATTGGGCAGTGTTTTTCTGTTGATAGTAACAATAAGGTCCAACATACTGATAGATTAGCAGGTATTTGCTATGGAGAATTATTTGATGAACAATGGGGTATAACTAATAGAGAATTTGATTTTTTTGATTTAAAAAAAGATGTAGAAAATATATTAATTATTTTTAATGATTTAGAACAGTTTTCATTTGAGCCTATCTCTGTAAAATTCTTGCATCCTGGACAAAGTGCTAAAATTGTCTATCAACAAGAAGAAATAGGTTATATCGGTATGCTTCACCCACAGACATCTATAGAATTTGGCTTTAAGGAAGCAATATTTGTGTTTGAATTGAACATTGAAAAAATACAACAAATTTATAACATTGAGTATAAAAATATGTCAATCTATCCAGAATTGAGAAGAGATATTTCATTTTTTATTGATAAAGATATTTTGTCTTATGAATTAATAAAAGAAATTAAGAAATTATCCTGTTCATTCTTAAATAAAGTGTCTATATTTGATATATATCAGGATCCAAAAAAGGAAACCGAAAAAAGCATAGCATTGAGCTTAATTTTACGTGATACAGAACGCACTTTAACTGATAGTGAGGTTGATTCTTATTTGGAACAAGTGATAAACAGATTGGAACAAAAATTTAACATTAAATTAAGGAAAGAGTGATTATGAGTGCATTGACCAAAGCTGATTTGGCTGAGAATTTACATCTTGATTTGGGTTTAAATAAAAGAGAAGCTAAAGATTTAGTTGAGGACTTTTTTGAAGTAATTAAACAGCGTTTGGAGCAGGGACATAACGTTAAATTATCCGGATTTGGTAATTTTTTGCTTAGAGACAAGCCTCAAAGGCCAGGAAGAAACCCAAAAACAGGAGAAGAGATTCCAATTTCTCCTCGGCGTGTGGTAACATTTAGGCCTGGACAAAAACTTAAAGCCAGAGTTGAGAATTATGTCAGACCTGATGATACCACAGAAACTGGAACAGAATTCCTTACATGAGGTTATTCCTCCCAAGAGATATTTTACCATTGGTGAAGTTTCAGAAGTTTGTGATGTTAAACCCCATGTATTGCGTTACTGGGAGGAAGAGTTTTCTCAATTAAAGCCTACTAAACGTCGAGGTAATCGACGTTATTATAAATATAAAGATATCCTTTTAATTAAAAAAATATATGAGCTCTTATATGAGAAAGGTTATACCATAAATGGTGCACGCCAATGGCTTACTCAATCTACTAAAAAATCTCAGGATGGAGCTGTTGACCAGAAACAAAGTGAACGAGCTCCTAGTAAAGCAATTTCAAAAGGTGTTTTACGTGAAGCTATTCGAGATTTAGAAGATATTCTTGTGATCTTAGAGAATTAATGGGTAATAGACTGTGAGTTATTGGTTATTTAAGTCTGAACCTTCTACCTATAGCATTGATGATTTGTGTGCTGAGAAAAACAAAAAGGATCACTGGGACGGTATTAGAAATTATACAGTTAGGAATATGATCCGTGATCAGATTAAAAAAGAAGATCTGGGGTTCTTTTATCATTCTAGCTGTGCTACTCCTGGAATAGTGGGGATTGTTAAGGTTACTAAGGAAAGTTATCCTGATCACACAGCATTTGATCCATCAAGCAAATATTTTGATGAAAAATCTGATATTGATTCTCCAAGATGGTTTATGTTTGATGTTCAGTTTGTAAAAAAATTTTCGCAGATCATTTCTCTAGAATCTCTAAGAAGTCAAGCTATTCTCTCTGATATGCAGCTTTTAAAAAGAGGAAATAGATTGTCCATTACACCAGTTTCTACTACACACTGGAATCACATAATATCTCTTACTACCTAGATAATCTAGTTGGAGGGTAATTGTTACCTAGAATTTATTAAGATATATTTTGTAGTTAAATTACAAGCCTTCACAAACATATTTGTGTATTTAAGACTAATGAAATAAAGATTGTTTTTTGGTGCAAATAGTTCAAAATACAATTATGAGAATTGCACTAAGATTATCAATGTATCTTTCATGAAGTAATTTACTAGGAATTATAGAACTAGTCTTATTAAAGGTAACTATAAATTTGGTTCAATCGGTAAAATGAATATCTTTGATGATAATGTACTAGGTAAACAAGTAATATATCAAGAGCTGAAGATATGACCTGCTTTAAAATATTAAAATTATTATAAGGAAATAAAATGTATTTGTTAAAGTCATTATTATTGTTATTTTGTTTGAAATTATGTTTTAATGTGTATGCTAATGCACAAATGGATACTATGATGAATAATGATGTATTACCACTAAAAATAGTAAGTGATGATCTAGAAGATCATGCTGTTTTGAGAAAAGTTGCTGAAGATGTAAAATTTCCATTAAGTGATGAGGTAAAAAAATTGATAAAAAGTATGCGCCATTATGTTGCAAATGATAATCAAGGAGATGGAACTTTTACTGTTGGCTTGGCTGCTCCTCAAATAGGTTACTCATATAAAATATTTTTATTCCAAATTCCACAGGAATTGGCTGATAAACATAAAATTGATCCAGTTGAATTATCTGTTTTAATTAATGCTTCATACTCTCCAACAGTTAATAGTAAAGAAGTATTGCTGTGGGAAGGTTGTTTATCTGTACTAAATACAATGGGCGAGGCTAAAAGGTATTCAGAAATTGAATATACTGGATATACTGAAGATGGTAAGAAGGTACAAAAAGTGGTTTCTGGATTATTGGCTCAAATTATACAGCATGAAACTGATCATACTTATGGTATTTTATTCAAAGATAAAGTTCCTGAAAATAAAAAGCTCCATTCCATTGAAGAAGCAATTGCAAATAGAAAATCATAGATGTAAATTAATAGACTCAAAAAACGGGGTGTGGCGCAGCTTGGTAGCGCACTAGCATGGGGTGCTAGGGGGCGCTGGTTCAAATCCAGTCACCCCGACCAATAAAAATATAGAAAATTTATTGTTGCACTACTAGTAAAATAAAAGAATATAAAGAGTTAACTAGTACTGAGCAAGATGTAATAGGGACATAATATACCAAAGTGTTGAGTAAATTTTATTTTTATACACCTGTAATATTTTGTGTTTAAAAAATATGTAAAAAAAGTAGTAGAGTAAATATATCTTATTATAACCTACCTATTCAAAAACATTTTCTGTAAACTTGTTTTGTTATTCCAATAAGTGATATATTGAATACTAAAATTTTATTAATAGAAGGAATATACAATGCTACAAAAGTTGATTTTTATATTTTTAGGGATATTTGTTCTTACATCTTCAACAGCAATGACAATTATAGTTACGAATAATTCTGAAAAAAATCTATATTTTGGGCATCTTGACAATGATTCTCTATCTTACGAATATGCTGACTCTGTTGATTATCAATCTAAGTCTATTTTACCAACTGCAACTGTAGAATTTACAGATATTACATTACATGAAAAAGAACAAATTAGTTATATAGATGATTATAATATATACGGACATGCTCTACGTCTTTATAAAACTATTAAAACACAATCGCATATAAGAATTCAATTTATTGCAGTAGATGCAAACAATAAAGGTTTCCATACTAAAATTTATAAAATAGATATACCCAAAGATAAAAAAAATCGAGTATTATTTATAGATTACCGAGGTTTAGATAGCAATTACAGGCCTAAATTTACCAAAAATTTCTTATAAAATTGGGTTAATATCAGAGATTTATTATATTATCTATAAAATTTGATGCTATATTTAAGAATATAATGAATTTATTCAGATAGTTTGCTGTTCATAAGAATTACTAAATTTACTGTGTTGAATGGTATAACGGATAATTTGGTTAGAAACATTCATCATATTAATATAACTATGGATATTTTAGAATTTAAATTCAAATGAATAGAAAAATTTTAGCAATTCAATATGTTCTAATATTATGCTGTTGTCAAATAGTTGCTGCTCCAAACAAAAACTTATGGCCTATTTGGCAAGCATATAATAATAATTCTAAAACTCATATTGATCATTCAAAATGGCAATTTGTTCTATCAAAAGGTATTATAAAAAAAGATGAAATTGCTTTGGTTAATTATTCTTTACTAAAAGATAAATATCATGTTATTTTGCAAGAGTACTTAAAATATTTATCAACTATTAATATTGTTCAATACAATAAGAATGAACAACTAGCTTTTTGGGTAAATTTATACAATGCTCTCACTGTTAATATAGTTTTGGAAAATTACCCTGTAGATAGTATAAAAGATATTAAATTATCAGGATTTTTTAGCAGTGGGCCTTGGGATCATGAGGTATTCCAGATAAATGGGCAAAAAATTTCTCTTAATGATATTGAGCATAGAATTATTAGACCAATTTGGGATAATCCAAATACACATTATGTTTTAAATTGCGCGTCAATCGGGTGTCCCAATTTGGCTGCTGTGGCATATACTGGAAAAAATATTCAAAATTCACTAGAAAAAGCTGCAATTGATTTTGTTAATTCAAAAAGGGGGGTTACTATAACATCAACTCAAAAACTTATAGTATCAAAAATATATAGTTGGTATGATATTGATTTTGGTAATGATGAATATGAAATTATTAAGCATATTAGAAAATATGCTAGAAAAAATCTTAAAAAAGAACTCGAGAAATTTGAAGAGATCTCCAAATATAAATATAATTGGGATCTAAATTGTTTTAATTGTAAATAGATTTTATTAAATAAAAATGAAATATATTTTACGAAAAGCCCAACCTCAAGATGCTAAGACTCTTACTGAAATAGCAAAAATTTCTAAACAATATTGGGGTTATTCCACTGAATTAATAAAAGCTTGGGAAGAAGAGCTTACTGTTACAGAAAATTTTATAAAAGATTGTATAGGATTTGTTATAGAAGAAAACAATAGTATCAAGGGGTTTTGGTGCCGTTCTGCAACAGAAGAACTTGCAGACGGTTTTTTATTTGTTGAACCAAGATCTATAGGGCTTGGTTATGGAAGAATTTTATGGAATGCTGTGATGCAAGAAGCAAAGAATCTAGGCTTAAAGTATCTAACTTGGGAATCAGATCCTAATGCAACTAATTTTTACAAAAAGATGGGTGCTAAACAAATTGGTACTAAACCTTCTGCTATTGTAAAAGGTAGATTCTTGCCAATTATGCGATATTACCTCAAATAATTCATTGTTTAGATGTTTTTCTAATTTGTCTTTAAATGTACAATTTAAGATGATAATCTAAAATAAAAACTGATTTTTCTTCAAAGTATCCTTTACTAATTATATGCCAAATGAAATCCACGACCAATCATGAAGATTGTTTTTAGGGGCAAACATACCTCTACAGAATTATTAGAAAGCATTTCAAGCGTGCTTGGGCTATTAACTGATAAATATAATGTTGACAAATTTATTGATATAAATTTGGAAGTAAGACTTTTAGATCATGAGGAACATGATGTTGATCTTATCGATATTAAGACATTTGAGCCAATTACTGTTTTTGAAGTATATAAATCTGCAAATGATGCAAAAGTAATGCAAGATAAAAGTAATCTTACTTTGGTTATTGATAATACTAAAGAAAATGAGTAGATTGTTGATTAAGTATGTATTGAGAGTTAAATTTAGTAATGTTAGCATTCTATTTTAACAAGAAGAGCTTCATACCATATGACAAAATTTGTATTCCTATTATTTATGCTTGCAAATTATTTCTGTCCGTGTTTTTCTACTATTATTGTCCAACATCAATCTGATCTCATTAAACTATTAAAAAAGAATAATAATGATATAAAATTACTATCTGATCGTGCTGGGCTTGGAGAATATGAAGTAACTAAGTATAGAGGCGAGTTTTATCCTAAATTAAATCTTGCAGCAAAATATTCTGATGATCATTTGAAACCTTTCATAGATTTTCAATCTCAACGAACAAGATACTCACTTTATTCTGCAGAAGTTTCACAGAAAATGATGCTAGGTACTAAATTATCAGTAGGCTTGACTAATGATAATACAAAATTATATGGTTTACGTTCTTCAACTTCTAATGTATTAGAAACAAGGAGCTTTAATCGTCCAATTGCATTCATTGAATTTAATTTAGATGTTAGTAAGAATCTATTTGGGAAAATAGATCGTAATAAGCTAGAGATTTTGGCAATGTCTGCAAAAAATAATCAATACAATTTATTAAATGGAGAACAGTTGGTGTATTTTCAGGGAATATCTTTTTTGTGGAATATTAGGATACAAAATGAAATAATAGATGATGTGATGAAATATTTGGAAAGACTTAAGGAACTAGAAGCAAGTACTATTACTCGATTAGAAAGGAAAATAGCTGAGCCAGGTGAATTATATACATTAAAGGCTACAATTGCCGCAAAGAAAGCAGAAATTCTAGGTATTAATAGAAGGATCCAAAATGTTAATAGTGCAATGAAAAATTTAGTATCCTCAGAAGATGAGATTATTTTTCAACCTATAGAAAGCTTAGATTCTGCTAAGAAAAAAATAGTATCCTCAGAAGATGAAGTATTATCTATGCATCCTAAAAATAAATTTAATAGCTCATTTATTAATATTGCAAAAAATAATACAGCAATAGCAGCAAAAGAGAGTGAAAATTCTAAGCTTGATTCCTTACCTGATATTATATTGTTTTCTAGATATGCTCAGACAGGAACTAATCCAGATATCAGCAGGAGTTATCAGGATTTATATAGAGCTAAAAATCCTCAATATTCTGCTGGGATTAATTTTTCTTGGCCAATATCTAGCCCTACATATAAGTCCAAAAGAGCTATTGGGGAAATTAAATATAATATTTCTAGTATTAGACAAAGTAAATTACAAAAAGAATTGGAAGTCAGATTTTCTAGCTTAAAAAAAGATATCATAGATTTAAGGTTTGAGACTGGAGAAATTGATGAAGCTTTTAGTAGCAGTATAAAGCTTCTAGAGGATTTATACATTAGATACAAGCAAGGTAGAGTAAGTTTATTTGAATTAGTTACTGAAGAAGGGAAGTTGCTTGAGATTAGAGTTAGAAGGAAGAATTTATGGATGGACAGAATTAATCTTTTAATATCTTTCTATAGTTCTTATGATTTATGTAACTACAAGGAAAAATTTATTTAAATTAATATTATGATCAGCTACTTTGTTAATAATTCTAAAATTACTTTTTTAATTACATTTGCTATTTTTCTTGCTGGGATTTTGAATCTCTTCTCAATGAAAAGAGAAGCTTTTCCAAATGTTGATTTTGCACAGGCGGTTATTACAACTTATTATCCTGGTGCAACTCCTGAAGATGTAGAGATCCTTATTACTAAAAAAATTGAAGATGCTCTTAGAGCTAACAGTGGTATTAAGCAATTAACATCTGTTAGTCAAGAAGGTTTTTCCGAGGTAAAGTTAAAAATTGATCTTGATAATGTTGATGCAAAGCAGGAGATGACTGAGATCCAGAGATCTATAGATCGAATAACAGATTTACCTGAAGATCTGCCTAATGAACCTAGCTTCATGGAAATTAAAACAGAACATATGCCTATTTATGAGATCTCTGTATTAGGAGATGTTAGTCAGAATATATTAAGAAAATTAGCGAATGAATTAGAAGATATTATTGAATTATCTGAAGGAGTATCTTCAATTGAAAAAATTGGCTATTTGAAAAGAGAATTAAAAATACATATTGATCCAATTAAAATGAAAGAAAAGCATATCAGTTTTAATGAAATAGTACAGGCAGTAAAATTACATAATATTAATAGTCCTGGAGGAATATTTGAGAATAGGCCTGTTGAGAAATCTGTGAGAATGAATAATATTGTGGATACTCCGGCTAAACTTGATGATATTGTCCTTAGAACAAATTTATCTGGACAGGTAATTAAAATATCAGATATTGGTAAGAGTACGAGTGCTTTTGAGAAACCAAAAGTTATTACTAGAACTAATGGTAAGCCAAGCATAATTTTAGTTATTCGAAAAGATAAAAATGCTGACATAATAAAATTGGCAGATGAAATTCAAGAAAAAGTAATCAAATTCACAGAAAAAATCCCAGATAATGTCAAAATTGTTGTGAGCAATGATGAGTCACGAAGAACCGTTAATCGGTTAGATATTGTAGTTAATAATTCAATACTTGGTTTCATATTATTATTTTTTGCTACTTTAGTATTTTTGAGTATTAGGACTTCTGTTGTGGCATCTTTTTCTGTTCCTATAATTATATTATTTACTCTTTCAATTATGTCATGGTTGAATATTACTTTTAATGTAATTTCTATGCTGGCAATTGTAATTGCTCTGGGTATGTTTGTAGATAATAGTATTGTAATTACTGAAAACATATACCGTCTCAGTCAAGAGGGGGTGCCGATGCATAAAGCAGCTATTCAAGGAACTCAGGAGATATATATTCCGATAATTGCAACTGTACTTACAACAATTGCAGCATTTATGCCGATGTCTGTAACAACTGGAATATTGGGGCAATTTATTTGGGCTATTCCAGTAATTGTTTCTAGTTCATTAATAGTAAGCTTATTTGAATCATTCTGCTTATTACCTGCAAGAATAATTAAATTTAATAAAAATATAGTAGAAAGAAAACTTGGTTGGTTTAGACATATCCAAGATATTTTTGTAAAAATTTTAAAAAAATTATTAACCAATAGGTATAAAACTTCTGCATCTGCCTTAATATTTTTAATTCTTATTTTAGTGTTCGCATTTATGAAATTAGATTTTATACTATTCCCACCAGAAGGTGTAGATAGATTTATTGTTCGTTATTCTGCTCCGGTAGGTACTCCAATAAAGAAATTACATAGTTCTATAAAAAAAGTTGAAGACTATATTCTTGCTCTGCCTAGTGATGAAATAGTCTCTATCACTACTAGAACAGGAGTACAACAAAAAGATCCTGGGGATCCTCTAGCTCGCAAGGGCGATAATGTTGGTATGATGATTGTATATTTAACTAATGAAAATTCTCGAAAACGTAATGCTGATGAGATCATTAAACAGCTTAGGAAAGATTTACCAATCTTTGAACCATTGGATAGATTACAATTTGATAAAGTTGTAAATGGTCCACCAGTTGGGCAACCAGTTACCGTTTCAATAAAGGGGAATGATCTAAATGTTTTAAAAATTATTGCTAAAGATATTCAAGATTATCTAAAGAGTATTAATGGAGTTGAGGATATAGATCAAGATCTAAAACCAGGGATGAAACAGCTACAAATTACTGTTAAAAAAGATATTGGAGAAAATTATGGATTAACTCCAGAGGACATATCTTTTTCTTTAAGAACTGCTTTAGAAGGGATAGTGGCTTCAAAAGTTAGAAATTTTGATGATGATATTGATATTAGAGTATTGTTCTCTGATCAGGCTCGAGGAGATCAAAAAGCACTAAATAAGATGTTAGTATCAACAAAAAGAGGAAACTTGATTCCTTTGGACACTGTGGCAGATATTAAAGAAATAAATGGTCCAGAGACCCGTAGACATTATAACCATCAGAGATCTATAACTGTTACTGCCGGAGTAGATTTAGATAAAACAACTTCTAGTAGCGTTAATGCAAAATTAGCGAAGAAATTTCAAAATATATCCTTAGATTATCCAGGCTATAGTTTGAAATTTGGAGGAGAGGAAGAGAGTAGTCAAGAATCAATGATTAGCTTAGGAAGGGCAATGATATTAGCAATAATTGGCATTTTTACAATTTTAGTGGCTATCCTTAAATCTTATTTAAAACCTTTTTTGATTATGTTTTCTATACCTTTCAGTTTTATAGGACCAATTATAGGGTTTGCAATTCATGGTAAACCTTTTGGATT
This sequence comes from Legionellales bacterium, assembly GCA_013215905.1. The sequence continues at coordinate 16,983 of JABSQI010000007.1, forward strand.
TATTGCCATGATTGGCTTTGTGGGACTAACAGGAGTGGTAGTAAATGCAGCAATAATTTTAGTGGCTACAATAGATAATTTGAGAAAGAAAGACAACTTATCATTGGAAGAATGTCTTATTAAAGGTGCAAAAATAAGGTTAAGACCTATTTTGCTAACTACAGTGACTACTATTTTGGCATTGTTTCCAACTGCTTATGGTATTGGTGGGTATGATCCTATTCTTGTACCTATGACCTTAGCTATGGCATGGGGATTATTATTTGGAACATTTTTAACTTTGATTGTAGTTCCTTGTGGTTATGCTATTATCGAGGATTTATACAATTATTTTTCTAAAAGTAGAATTGTAAAAGGATAACTAGATTTTATCATAGAAATATTGATATGCAGTTAGAAATACCAGAAGTAGTTAAAAAATTTAGTCGAAATCCTGCTGAGTATCATAAAAACGCGGTTTTCCAGAAAGAGATATGTACAAGACTATTAAGTAGATTACAGTACTGTAGTTTGTCTCCAGATTTAATATTAGATTTAGGATGCGGTACAGGTTTTGTAACGACAGATATTAAGGGTTTATATCCTAGATCTAGTATTTTTAGCTTAGATATTTCGTTGGAAATGACTAGGTTTGCGAGAAAACAAATAAATAATAGGATGATATGTGCTGATGCTACTATCTTGCCTTTTCCTTCTAATTCATTCGATTTAATTATTGCTAATCTTCTGCTACATTGGGTGAATGACTTTGAGTCGTTATTATTAGAGTGTCAGAGAATATTATCAGAAGATGGATTATTATTGTTTTCTACTCTTAGTAATAATTCTTTGTTGGAGTTAAAGGAGTCTTGGAGTAATATAGATAATTATGACCATGTACATAAATATTTTGATTTTATAGATTTAGGAAATTATCTACTAAAAACTTTTTGGAAAGATCCTGTTATTGATCAAGAACAATTAGTTGTAGCTTATCCAGCATTTTGCGAGTTAGTCAAGGATCTGAAGAATACTGGGTTAGCAAACTCTGCCTGTGATCGATTTAAAGGATTATATACTAAAAACAAATTATTAGAGTTAGAGAAATTTTATTCTAAGTATATTGATGATAATGGGAAATTCCCTGTTACATACGAAATAATCTATGGACATTGTTTAAAAGGTAAAGCTAACTCATATTGAATTAACAATTTTATAAGCAACTGTCAAAATCAAATTATTATCAAATATTATAACGATTTAATAGTATAAGAAACTATTAATACTAAAATCTAAGAATACTACAGTAATAGATAATACTAAATTAACCTTTAGCTATTAAAACCTATTATAGTAAACCTTGGATTCAAAGCGAACTCACTAACTTGGCTTATGAAATGCGGTACTCTAAATTTCTTATGATTAACCAAAACAAGCCGATTAAACAGTGGGAAGATTGGTAAAATATATTCTTGATCTACATGATCACAAACATGGAGTATTCCACCCCAATCCCATCTCCAATCTTCATTTACATAATAAATTGAACCTATATCTCCCGCATAATCATCTATATGAAGACGATAGTAATCCCCTTGTTTTAATCGATAACATCTTTTATCAAAATTTTGTAAATTAACACCAGACATTTCTCTTATCTTGTTTTTAAAATTATTATTAAAAATTTCAGTAAAATTTTGATTTGATTCAAGATCCTTTGATCTCCAAAATTTTGCTTTATATTCTTCGTTTTCTCTAGGACAAAGCGGATTTTCGGTTTTAAAAACATGGCTATAGTAGCCTTCTCTAGTTTGATCTAAAAATTCCCAATTCTTTTCATTTTCTGCTAAATATAATTTATTTAATTCTTGAGCCATTTCTTTCGGCAGAAAATCATTTATTATAACGTAACCTTTCTCTTCTAGATCTTTTTGACAATTATCAACATTAACTTTCATCTTTTGTATCCCCTGGAATTTAACGACTGATTTTTATTTCTGAGGAAATTAGAAATAAACTCAATTTACTCTAACATAATATTATTTATATTCCAATAAAAACTAACTTATAAGGAAAACCGATTATTTAATGATAAATTTATATTTTTAATATTTTTCAAATATCTTATTCCAATACAGGGATGCTCATTGAACTTGTACTATTATCTTCTGTATTTCATAAAAAATACAAGTTACAGACTAGGTTTTAGTAATAATGAAAATGTTTCTTATCGGATTTTCACAAAATTCTTATCAGAAAATTTAATGTCCTCGATGTAATAAATATTTTGCAAATAGTTCTAGATTCCCTGTTTTCTCAGACCAAGGCGATATTACATTAACAGAATGGTTATAGAGCTCATTTGCTTTTTGCTTGGCTTTCTCAATACCTAATAAAGAGCAATAAGTGTTTTTATTATTTTTTATATCAGATTTAGCTGGCTTGCCGAGGATATCACTTGTACTTTCAATATCTAAAATATCATCTTTTATTTGAAAGGCAAAACTAATTGACTCTGTATATTCGATAATTGCTTGTATGCGTTGATCAGCTTTTTCTAAAATTTCTCCGACCATGAGTGCTATAGACATAAATAGATTTCCTGTTTTCAATGTATGAATTTTTTCTAATTCATCGAGAGATATTTTTTCATTAGCTGATTCTAAATCAAGTAATTGTCCAGCGGCCATTCCTGTCCAACCACAGGATTGGGCTAGTAAAATAGTTTGTTGGATTTTGACTTTTGGGGATAAATAAGGGTTTTTTGCTAATACTTCAAAGGCTAATGATTGTAGCGCGTCTCCTGCCAATATTGCTATCCCTTCATTGTAGGCGATATGTAGTGATGGTTTTCCTCTTCTAAAGTCATCATCGTCCATGGCGGGTAAATCATCATGTATCATAGAGTAACAGTGAATTAATTCTATAGCTGCGGCAATGTTATCCACTTTTTCAAGTGGGATATTTAAGAATTCTGCAAAAAGATATACGAGAATTGGTCTAACACGTTTACCTTTATTAAGGCATGTATAAGACATTGATTCTAGTAATTTTGAATCTGCTTGGGGGGTGTTTTTTAA
>JABSQI010000070.1 GCA_013215905.1 Legionellales bacterium
AACAATCATATTTACTACATCTTTAACAGCGTTAGCTTGTCCTAAACCACAATTATACAACCTATAGTTTTCTGGTTGTTTTTCGATAGCCAGCTTAACAAACTGAGTTAAATCATCCACGTGCAAGAGATCCCTCTCCTCTTCACCAGTACCCCAAACAGAAAATTTATCTTCTGCCTGCATTACTTTTGTGATGGTTGCTCCAAAAAAATGGCTACGTTCAAGATCATATTTATCATATGGACCATAAATATTTGAGTGACGTATTGCGGTAAATTTTGTCTGTGATATACCAGCATAGAACTCACACATTTTTTCTATATAGATTTTTGTATTACCAACTCCAAAATATCTTGGATGAAGTGGGGTATTAGCATCAAAGTCACTTTCTTTCAATGCTTGGTCACTTGTTGGATACATTACAGTACAACTAAAGAATATTACATTCTTGATCTTATGTTCAAATGCTGATCTAAAAATATATGAGTTCATAACGGCATTATCTGTAACATGTATGTATGGCCTACCTACTATATCTTTTGATCCAGAAGTAGTAGCCGCTGCCTGAATAATAACATCCATACCATTTAATAGTTTATCAACAGCATCTGGATCACGAAGATCTGCTTGATGCCATATTACATTAGGAACATCATACTCTGGCCGACTAAATCTAACTGCGTGAACTTCGTAAGCTTTATCCTTAGCAAACTTTTCAACCATATTTCTTCCTATGAATCCAGTAGCTCCACAAATCACAAGTTTCTGTTTCATACTATATACCTTTTGATGATAAAAACTCTTCAATAGAATTGATTATATATTTCCTAGCATCGGCGCAAATAAAGTGATGACAACCAATAGCAAAACCATTCTCCATTATGTTATCGGAGTTTTCAGTTGTCCCACCAAGGCGATGCTGATAATCAGCAAGTGCAGGATGCTTCGCTATATTTCCAGCAATTATTGGCCGAGTTTCTATATTCTTTCCATGTAGGAAACCTGTTATCTCAGCAACATTAAAGGGAGCATCTGGTCTTATAATCATTCCAAATCCAAACCAACTAGATTTGGCATTTTTTGTTTCTTGCTGGAATGTAAAAATAGAAGAATATTTTGAAAGAGCTTTATATAACTCTTTGGCATTTTCTCTTCTTTTAGCCACAATCCCGTCAAGTTTTGGTAACTGTATTGATCCCATAGCCGCCTGGCATTCTGTGGGACGAAGATTGTATCCAATATTAATAAAGATAAATCTTGGATCAATCTCAGGGTACTTCTCTACATATTTTTGATGTTCATCAGCTTCTCGAGACCAACCATGAGCTCTTAATACACGCATAGTTTCAGTGAGTTCAAAATCATCAGTAACACAAATTCCTCCTTCAAGAGTAGTAATGTGATGAGAAAAATAAAAACTAAATGTTCCTACTCTTCCGAAGCTGCCCACAGCTTTATCCTTGTAGAAAGCCCCCATAGATTCGCAGGAATCTTCTATGATTTGTAATTTGTACTTACTAGCCAAAGCCATAATAGCATCCATATCACAGGGATTGCCATATACATGCACAAGCATTATCGCTTTAGTTTTAGGGGTAATAGCTGCTTCTAGCTTTTCTAAATCAAAATTCCAAGTATTCGGATCACAGTCTACAATGACAGGAAAGAGATTATTTTGAATCAAAGGCCAAAGTGTCGTTGACCAAGATAGTGCTGGAACAATAACCTCATCTCCAGGGTTTAATCTGTCTGTGGTATGAGGATTTGCAAGGGCAGAAATTGCTAGTAAGTTTGCCGATGATCCAGAATTATTCATGACAGCGTATTTATGCTCCATTTTCGCTGCATACTCTTCTTCAAATTTTCTAACTTTTTTCCCCATGGTAACAAAAGTTGAAAGCATAGGTTGAACAGCTGCAAAAATTTCATCCGCACCAAAGGTTGGTTCATGTAACCTAACCACGGGATTTTTTGAGTCAAAGGTAAATTTATGTTCATGATCACAGTAATTCTGGAGTGAAACACGAATATCATCTAATAGTTTTTCTCTTGTCATACGATTTCCTACTTTATTAGCACTGATTTTAGAATGGACCTTTAAATTCATCTATTTCTAAAGCCGACTCTTTCGAGATAGAATCCCAATTTATCTTATCACCAGGATTTAACATCTTATAAGCAACATCAGCTATAGTCTTGCCATTAGGATAAAATAAATCTTCTAAACATCTCGTTGTCGGACATGGAGTATCTGCAAAGCCCATTCTTTTTACCAAGATAGGCTTACCATTTACACCGTTTGGTAACTCTTCTATTACTCTGGTAATAATTTCTGAAGTAGCCCCACAAGCAAGCCACCCATTATCAACTACTAATAGTTTGCCCGTTTTCTCAACAGATTTTTTAATGAGCTCTAAATCTAAAGGACGCAAAGATATATGATCAATCACTTCAGCAGAATTATCAACTTGCTCTAAATATTTTTTTGCCCGCATGGATTCTAAGACCATATGTGAGATGCCAACAACAGTAATATCATTTCCTTCAAACATTATGCGCCCCTTACCTAGTTCGCATACATAATTTTCCACTGGAACATAAGCCTCAGTATTGTATAGTAGCCTGTGTTCCATGAATATTACGGGATTATTATCTCGAATTGCTGCGCTTAAGAGCCCCTTAGCATCATAAGCATTTGATGGCGCCACTACTTTTATACCTGGCACATGCATAAACATGGAGTGTAAAGCTTGGCTATGCTGAGCTCCTTGCCCCCAGCTTCTTCCAACAATAGTTCTTATCACAAGTGGCACTGTTAAAACACCGTTATACATGTAATGGGCTTTAGCTGCTATATTCACCAACTGGTTTACACAAAGAGTAATAAAATCCATCCGGATATGCACATGTATGGGCCTCATACCAGCCATAGCAGCCCCAATAGCAACACCAGTCATCCCATCTTCAGATAGTGGTGTAGTAAAACATCTATCTTTACCGAATTTTTTTAGTAGACCTCTTGTTGAACCTTGGATTTCTTTATGATCATCCACATCTAGACCAAAAACAAATACATTTTCGTCTCGCTCCATCTCTTGAGCGCAGCACTCAGCAATGGAGCTAGAATACTTTAATAATCTATCAGTTTCTTTATTTTGCGTAAACATAGCTATATAATTCCTCATCTTTTGGAAATGGGCTATTTATCGCATATTCTACAGCCCTATCAACAAGCTCATCTACCTCTTGATGGTTTTGATTTACATCTTTTTCATCTAACATACTTGCTAGTTTTTTTAATTGATCGTTTTCTTTCCAGCTATTGTGAACCTTTAAGTCACGATACTCTTCATTTAAATCCTCAGTAATACCGACGTGCTCTTTCCATCTGTAGGTAAAACACTCTATGAATACCGGAGGATTCTTTGGATCTCTAGCAAATACAACAGCCTCTTTCATTACCTCTAAAATATCAAAAATATCTCCACTGGTAACACGATATGTCTTGAGTCCATATGACTCCATTCTCTTACAAATATCATCGGTAGCCCAACGTTTTTCTATTGGTGTATGTATCGCTAGATGATTATTCTCGCAGAAGAAAATTTGCGGTAGCTTGTGAATAGAAGAAAAATTAATGCTTTCATTAACACAACCCTCCTCTGTAGCCCCATCTCCAAACATGGTTAACATAAGACGAGGCTGCTGTCCTTTATGTGCCTGTCTTTTAAACGCTAATGCATATCCAGTTGAAACAGGGATAGTAGTGCCAACAATTGCCGAAGCCCCAAATACACCATTTTCCATATCAATAAGGTGCATTGAACCGCCCTTTCCTCCAGCACATCCATCAGCCTTGCCATATAGCTCAGCCATCATTTCATTTAAATCACCACCTTTAGCTAGATATGTAGCATGACATCTATAGGTATTTGAAATAATGTCCTCTTTATTAAGAAACTCACAGGCAGCAACAGCAACACTTTCTTGCCCTATTGATAAGTGAACAGGACTTTTGATAACATCTGTGTTGTAGACATCAATTATTCGCTCCTCTACTTTTCTAATCAGTAAAGTAGATTTATGTAATTTTTTTATTACATCTGCGGAATAATTTTTCATTGGCAAGTAATTTGTAAAAACACAATGCCGTATATTAACACAAAGGTGGTTTGGGGCAAAGAATATATGAAAAATACTGACATAGTTTTAGTTACTGGTGCAACCGGAATGGTTGGTAGCGCTGTAGTAAGAATTCTAAGAGATTCACTGGGATATAAGAGCTTACTCACACCCACATCCAAAGAGCTTGATCTTAGATATTTAGATAAAGTAGAAAATTATTTTAAATCTAACACCCCCAGATACGTTTTTCATTTAGCTGCTGTTGTTGGGGGCATTCATGCTAATAAGACTTATCCCGCTAAATTCATCTATGATAATACCGTTATGCAATCAAATATTATTCATTGTGTACATAAGCATGGGGTAAAAAAAGTTCTCTTCCCAGGATCCGCTTGCACATATCCTAAAATGGCAGAACAACCCATCCATGAGAGTAGTCTACTGTCTGGACCAATAGAAGAAACTAATATTGCTTATGCCGCTGCAAAAATTAACGGTATAATAATGTATCAATCTTATGCCAGAGAGCATAATACTAAAATTGTTCTGCCCATGCCAACAAACTCCTATGGCATTAATGATAATTTCTCTCCAAACGGCTCTCACGTTATACCAGCGCTAATGAAAAGGTTTCATAAAGCTAAGGAAAAAAATCTTCCTGAAGTAACCCTTTGGGGAACAGGCTACCCCCTAAGAGAATTCATCTATGTAGATGATTTTGCCGATGGGTTAATATTTTTAATGAAAAATTTTGAGAGTAGCGAAATTATTAATCTAGGAACAGAAGAAGAAATATCCATCAAAGACCTATCGATTAAAATCGCTAAAACCGTAGGCTACCAAGGTAAAATACTAAATGATGAAACAAAACCTGACGGAGCACCAAGAAAATGTCTAGATTCTTCAAGGCTAAGGAGTTTAGGTTGGGAACCAAAAATATCATTAGATGAAGGTTTAAAAAGAATGTATAAGTACCACTTTATAGATAACAACTAGTAAATACCTTAGGACAGTTTTACCTACTAACCGAGATTCTATATACTAGCTCTTGAAGAGGCTCAACAAAAATATCTATAAGAAAAAGCAATCCTCTTTTCTTAAAACCTTCAACTATTGCAAATTTCACATCTGTTATTCTTAATTTTAATATTCCCAAAACTAATAATAAAGCCAGGCTTCTCCTATATGCCTTATTAGCAACTTGTAGTTCTTCACTAGTAAGTTGATTGTTTTTTATTAAGCTATTTACTATCTCTAACCTTTCATATCTAATTTTTATAATGTTATTTCTACTGAGTGTAATAGAGCCTGGATGAGAATTATATATGTACAATGGTTTTTCTATTAAAAAATGTCGCGGTCTATCTATAGCTATTCTTGATAAATACTCATTATCATTAGAAATAAAATATGTTTGATCCTTGGCTTTTGTTTTAATTGGGTAGTATTTTAGTGCTAGCTCTCTTTTAAAAAAATGAGCGTTGAAGAGAGAGTGTTTCAGTAGAAAATTTGACAATTTGAAATTAATATTTTTTTTACTTGCAGACTCTAACACTACTTTATTTTTTTTTCTGGAATAAACCTTTGCTCCTGTAGAAATTATTTCTATATCTTTGTTATCTTTGATTGCCCTTGCAACTTCAAAGAGCATATTGTCTGCGTAAATATCGTCAGCATTTAAAAAATTTACATATTCACCTGTAGCCAATTTGAGACCTTTATTTTCCGCATCCGAAGGACCTTGATCATTTTCACAAACAAATTTTGACACAATATCCATATTTTTATTAATAATTTGAATTGTCTTGTCCGTAGACCTACTATCTATAATAATATACTCAAGGTTAGGATAATTTTGATTCCTAATTGAATCGATTGTATCCTGAATAGTTTTTTCACAATTAAAACAAACTGTAATGACAGAAATTTTAGGATATTCCACTAGCTACCTAGTTAAGAATTTTTCTTTCTTAACTCTCTCCCTCCAATACTCGAGAAGATCTTCCATTGTTTTTTCGAAAGAAATCTCTGGTTGCCATCCTGTGTGAGCTGAGAATTTAGCTGTATTTGGAACCTGCAAGTCAGCATCAATTGGGCGAATTCTAGCTGGATCAGTCTCAATTTTAATTTTTCCTTTTGCTGGAGATAAAGATATTAAATAATTTAACATCTCACCGATAGTACAAGAGTATGTCCCACCAATATTGTAATATTCCCCTCCAATAGGATCCTGAGTTACTAACATATAGTATGCTCTTACCGCATCTCTTACATCAGCAAAAGTTCTTAAAGAGTCCAAATTACCCACCTTAATCACCGGTTCAATTAGGCCCTTCTCTATCATTGCAATTTGCTTTGCAAATGTACTCTCGGCAAAAACATCTCCACGTCGAGGTCCAGTATGAGTAAACATTCTGGTTGTCATTACGGTCATATTATAGGCTTCTGCATAGTAGCGACCAACTAAATCCGTTCCAACCTTAGAAATGGCATAGGGAGAAGCAGGATGGAATGTGCACTCTTCATCTATTGGTAATTTTTCTTTAGAAACCCTACCAAATACTTCGCTTGAAGCGCAAACATGGATAACTGGATTTAGATCTGAAGACTTTCTAACCGCTTCAAGTACTCTAGCAGTTCCTTGAATATTAGTTTCGAAAGTATCCAGAGGCGACTCAAAACTTGTACCAGGGTAACTTTGAGCGGCTAAGTGGAAGATATAATCTGGCTTAGACTTTTCCATTACGTCTTGAATCGAAATATAATCTCTCAAATCACCGTATACTAGATGAACTCTGTCTTTCTTATTGACCCTATCCAGCAAATTTTCAATATTACTTAGGGGACTTCTCCAACGACACATCCCATAAATTTCAAGATCAGTATTCTCTAACAAATAATCCGCCATATGCGAACCAACCATTCCAGTAATTCCAGTTATCAGTGCTTTTTTCATAATCTCCACTTTTTAGTGACAAACATAGAACTTTTAATAAAATATTCTGATAAATACAGCTTCAATTACATTAAATACCATATTAAACCTTACAATCATGTAACTCAACACCCTAAAAAAACCATCGTACTATATTTTCTAAGCGTTAAAGCTGACGATACTAAACCTTGGATTTTTAGCGTACTCCGTTACCTGACTTATGAAGTGAGGTGACCTAAATTTTTTGTTATGTAGCAATACTAATCTATTAAACTTAGGAAAAATAGGTCTTGCCAAATCATAATCATCATGATCACAAACATGCAATATTCCACCCCAATCCCATATCCACTCCGAATTTACATAATAAATAGAGTTTATTGATCCTGCATAATCATCTATATGAAGTCGATAATAGTCACCTTGCATCAACCTATAGCATCTAGAATCAAAGTCTTGTAAATTAATTCCAGATATCTCTTTAAGCTTGTCTTTAAAGTAACTATTAAAAATTTCATGAATCCTGGTTTGTTTCTCTAAATTCTCTGATCTCCAAAACTTAGCCTTATAATGTTCATCTTCTCTTGGGCAAAATTTATTCTCTGTTTTGAAAACATGCTTGTAATGATTTTCCCTTGTCTGATCTATGAATTCCCAGTTTTTCTCAGCCTCATTTAGGTAAATATCATTCAACTCTTGGGCTAAATTCTCAGGTAAAAAATTGTCGACAATAGCATATCCATGTGTTTGTAAATCGCTTTGATAATTCTGCATCGAACTATTTGTACCCATATTAAACTCCATTGCATCTTTCGAACAGAGTCTATTATATATACCTGTTTTAGTCAATCTAAGTACCTAATCCCAAATAATCCCTATTCCTCTCTACGAATAGGCTT
>JABSQI010000071.1 GCA_013215905.1 Legionellales bacterium
GTTGGCCTTAGTTCTTGGAGTGTTTTGAAAATTCAGTTCTAAATGGTATACACCATTACGGATTTTTTCTTTAATTTCATCTTCTATAGTAATAGCATTTTCTGATCTCTTTTTAACGTCTATATAAAAAGATTTTATGGTTTTGTTTACTTTGTTTTTTATATGTCCTCTACAAAAAGCATTGAGAGCAGTGGTGTTTTTTACAGTAATAACGCCATCAGCAAATGCACAAGAAGTAAATAAAATAATAGAGTTAAGTATGAGGTTAAATTTTTTCATAATACACCTTTTGTTTAATGAAAGGGCATTATATGTATAAATAAATCTATCAGAAAATATTTTTTCTTTATGTGCTATATGTGCGCTTCTAAAAAATTAATAATTATTACATGTAACTGCAAGAATTTATTTTAAGTAATGGATTTAATCATGATATTCAATATAGTTAATATTAGTTAGTCTAATATTGTATTATAACAAATATCAAAGATTTAGTGTTATGCCAAAGAAATATAGTATACCTAAAGATGCTGAAAGGTTTGCCAAAGATTTAGATTTCGCTTGTGTTAAGTTATTTCAAAATCATGAAATATCTTATATGGCAAAGTTGAAACCCCATAATGATGATAAACCGCATCCTATAGATGATAAGTATTATATAAAGATTGAGATTAACAATGAAGCGTACATAAATACGTCAAATAATATAGGTTTATTGGTATTTAACGATCTAATGGATGAAACATCAAGTAGCCAGATCAAAGAAAAAATGCTTTTTTATTGTAAGGTTGGAGAGCATTTAGCAAAAAGCAAAAATTATTTTGCACAAAAAGAAATTTTGGTAGCGTTACGAGAGTATGCTTATCGCATAAGAAAGAAAAAAATAAATAACGAGTATGAAGCTATTTCAAATTATGAGGAAATATACAATGAAATCAATAAAGCCACTAAAGTTTTAGATAACTCTCAAGTACATATAAAATCAGGTATAAAACCGGAAAATTATATAGATGGAGTTATGATCCCATGTATGCATAAGACTTTCGGAAATATTAATGCATTTGCTGAATATCCTAAGACAAACTGTTCAACTGATCAAGAAAAAAATCAGGGTCTGATCCAATTTCGTAAAAGAGCAAATCAAGTTATAGGATTTGTAAATAAATATAGAGATAGTATGAGCGCAGCTTTCAAACCAAATGAAGATGAAGATGAAAGTAGTACGGCATTATATTTAACACTTATATCTGGAGCTCCAGATTTTAAGAACAAAACAGTTAAAAAAGTAGAAGAAAGAAAAATATTCCTTGAAGACATGCATAGAACAAGAGTGACTTCAAAATCTGTATATCTAAAAAGTTCTAAAAGTAAAACATTAACAAAAATGCAAGGGATGTTTAATTCTATGGAAACTGCCTATCATGAGCCTTTGCTTGTGATAAATGCTCCTGTAAGTAATAACTCTCAAGTAGAGAATAATGCTCTTACTAATTATATTTCTTATATATTATATATGATGCAGAAGAAGAATTCTAATTTAGCAATTGATATGTCTGTAGTTGAATTCATGCCATATCTTCAGCAAATAATGAATGATCATGGCCTGGATGTTGATGACGATCCTGCAGAATTTGCAGAAATTTTTACTAGCTATGCCGACATGAATTTACTATATGGTAATGAACTTAACGAGCAGGATAATAATAATTGGAATAAAAAATTCCAATTAATAGAGAGCAATGCGAAACAATATTATCCTGAAATTACTCTGAATAGGGATAGAAAAGAATATGTCAAATTAATTTTATCATCTTTGCAGAAACAAACTGATTTTTCAGAATTTACTAAGCAGCATAAAACTCAGAAATATTTTAGGAAGCTAATACAGGAACATAATGTCGGTCTCACATTATACAGTTCTGCTGAGGATTTTATTAATACTATAAATAAGAAGATTTTAGAATTTGACATTAATTCTACTGATAAGGAATATATATTCTATAGAAAATTGATCAACTATTTTAATAAATCTTATCCTGAGTATAATAACAGAATTACCGGAAAGCTAATTATAGATAAAGTAAATAATACTAAAAGAATACAACCACCTAGAGTTTCTAATGTTAGTACTGAAACATCAACTATGCAAGAAAATCCTTTATTTCGAGATTCATCTGGTATATCTGTTACTACGAATTCTGAATTGAATGATTCTTTGGGTATTAAATCACAGTTAGAAAGTGTTTTGAATGAATTGAATGAGGTGAATGAATATTCAATCCAAGATGATGATAGTAATTATTTAAAAACGGTATTGGAATATGAGGATGATGAGACTCTAACACTTAGTTTTGAGAAAAATGGCAAGACAGCCTACATGGATAGTATTTTTAATGAAGACAATTATCGTAGACTAACAAAAATATTTATTAGAACTAATGATATAGTTGATCCTGAGATTGTGAAGCCGATGAATGTTCCTAGGGAGCATCAAGCTCGTGCTTTAGAAATAATTAGTGAAATTATCGAGGAATATCAGCTTGCAAAAGAAAATGATAGTCAATTAGGTATTTAATATAAATCCATCCAATCTTAAACGATAAAAAATTCCGTAGATTCAAGCTATGTATGAGCCTTGTATAAATTAAATAGTTTTATATTTAAAATTTGTTTGCAAATGTACTATTGCTTGTGAAACTTACAGATTAATGTTACAATTGCACAAGTATTTTTTAGAACGTGAGGCTAATATGTTACAAAAAAAATACTGCAAGCATTTTATATTTTTATCAACAATAATTTTTATTAGTTTAAACTGTATCGCAACTACCCAACAAATTTCTCAAGAACTTATATATGTAAGACATGGGCATAGAATTAGTTATTCTCAAAACAAGAAGATAAAAGAAGACTATAGAAAAACAGCAAGGCACAAAGAAAATCCTTTTGACGAGCCCTTGACACAAAAAGGCAAAGAAGAAATCAAACAAACAGCTATAAAGTTATTAGAAAAAATTGATATTAATAAATATGATTATATATATTCATCTCCAATGACTAGATGTTTAGATACCTCAGAAATTATATCTAATGAAATTTATAAAATAACAGGGAAAAAACTGAAAATAAGAGTAGAGTATGGTTTAGCAGAATCTTCAAAATATTATCGACTTTTTATCCCAACTTTTTCTAAAGAAAAATTAATAATAAACTATCCAGGTGACTATTATGACGGTATTATTTATGATTCTGTAATGGATAAAAAATTGTATTTTGAAAACCTTATTAAAAAATATAAAAATATTGATAAAAACTATACTTCTTATACAGCTGATAGGAAGATCCATAAAGATGCAAATAGCGTTGTAGGTAGTTTAGTTGGTACGATAAAAAGAATTGTAGATGAGAATGAAAATATTTTAATTTCTGGACATGGTGCAGGTCCTTACCTCCACATGCATTTATATTTGACTCAAGAAAAATATAGCCCTGTTGAACAAATTAAATTATCTATGTCATCTGGGGGGGCTAAAACAACCAGCTTTGTGTCAATTTTTCGAAAAAAACTCAATCAAGACTGGGAAAATATTTTCCCTCCCAAAAGACTGATTGAATCAAATATATCTGAAAATTTAAAAATTAATGAAAATTTCTAATAGCAATCGAGAAATATTAGAATAATTATTAACTAGATTATAAATCTTATCAATTTCTATTGATATATCATCTCTTTAGCATGCTGAAGTGTTTTTTGAGTTATTTTTATGCCGCCTATAATTCTGGCAATTTCTTTTATCCTGGCATTTTGATCTAAGTTATCAATCTTTGTTGTCGTATTTTTAGAGCCAACATTTTTATGTACTTTTAGATGCTGATCAGCAAGACTGGCTACTTGTGCTAAGTGGGTTATACAAATTATTTGTGTATGAGCACTTATTTCTTTTAATAAATTTCCAACAATCTCTGCTGTAGAACCACTAATTCCTACGTCTACTTCATCGAAAATAATTGTTGAGATATTGGTATGTTTCCCTGTGATAGCCTGTAATGCAAGACTGATTCTTGATAACTCTCCACCTGAAACAATTTGTTCCATGGGACATGCTGGAGTATCTGGGTTAGTTTTAATAAAGAATTTTATTTCATCAAGACCATGAATGTTTGGCGCTGCTTGATTTTGATAATTTACTTTAATCTCAAATGGGCCACAGATATCAAGTTTAATAATTTGATTTGTTATCTCTTGACTTAAATTTTTTGCTGATTTTTGTCTTAATTGAGATAACTTAGCTGCAAGTTTTCGATATTTATTTTCGGTTTCTGATAGATTATCTTGTAACTTGAGTAGACTTTCTTCTACATTTTGCAATTTCGTTAGTTCTAATCTAAGTGAGGCAAAGTGTTCTGCTAGATCATGTGGGTAAACATTATGTTTTTTTGCAATATCATAAATTTTTTGCAATTTATTTTCTATTTCAAAAAGCTCTTTAGGATCATGATTAGTACTTTCATTTAGACGATGAATATTATCTAATGCTTCTGATAATTGAATTTCACTATCTTGAAGGCATGTTACAGAGTTACGAAGTTCAGTTGATTGCAAATTCTGGATTTCTTTAAGTTCACATATAGATTTTTGTATTTTTGATATACAACCGTCATCTTCATTATTAATAAATTCTATTACTCTATTCACTGCTTGCTTTATATCTATACTTTTAACCAATAGGTTATGTTGATCTTCAACACTCTTAAGGTTTTGTATCACATCAGAATGAGATTCCATTTCATTTATTTGAAATTCTAGGAGCTGAATTTTTTCTTTTGAATTTTTTGAATTAATAAGTGTATTAATTTCTTCTTTTATATCGCACCATTTCTTATATTCTGATTGCAAATTTTTTAATATTAATTGGTTGTCAGCATATTTATCTAAGATAGTACGTTGGAATTCATTATTCAATATTAATTGATTTTCATGTTGGCCATGTATGTTTATAATTTTTTGAGTTAGTTTTTTTAGTAGAGTTGCGCTAATTAGAGTGTCATTTAGGTAGTTTTTAGCTTTACCATCAATACTAAATATTCTGCGAATAACAACTTCATTATTCAAGATTGGTAAATCTAATTCAGCTAACCAATTGTAGATTGGAGAGCTTTGATTAATGCAAAAATTTATAGATATTTCAGATTTACCTTTTTTATCTAGGATAAATTGTTTTTCAAAGCGCTTTCCTAAAGCAACCTCGAGTGCTTTGATAATAATAGATTTCCCTGCGCCTGTTTCTCCAGTAATGACAGTCATTCCATTATCAAAATCTATAGTTAGATTTCGAATAATAATAAAATTTTTAATACTTAATGTAGTGAGCATATAAAACCGTTATTTGTCTTAGTGCCATCTTAATTTAGCTCTTAAGGTTTGGAAGTAATTATAAGTCAAAGGATGTAAAATGGTAAGACTTGTGTGGTGTTTTTTGATAGCCACAGATTGCTTAGGGGATATGAGAATTCTTCTTTGTCCATCGCAACTTAGTCTAGGCGATGTTGAATTTTCTTTGTCTATTTCTATTTTGATTTCTTGATCACCCGGTATTACTATTGGTCTTGTGCTTAGAGTATGGGGGAACATAGGTACCAAAGTAATTGCATCGAGATTTGGGTGTAAAATAGGTCCCCCGCCAGATAATGCATATTCTGTGGAGCCTGTGGGGGTTGAAACAATTAACCCATCTGCTCTTTGTTCGCAAACAAATTCATTATTTATGTAAATTGAGAAGGATATCATATTTGCTGCCAATTCGTTGGGCAGTAATACAACATCGTTTAAAGCTATGATATTCTCGCGAATAACATTGTTGTATTCATCATAAATGTTTGCTTGGAGTAAAAATCTTTGTTCCATTGAGTAATTATTTTGCAGGATCTGACTAAGTTCTTGTTCTATTTCATTCGGCGCTATATCTGTTAAAAATCCTAGTCTACCTCTGTTAATACCAAGAACGGGGATATTATATGCAACAGCTAAATGGCTTGCATTTAGCATGTTCCCATCTCCACCTATAACAATTATTAGGTCACAAATAAAATAATCTTTTTGGTTCAATATGGGGCAGGGAGGATTTTCAATTTTTTCTGCTGTTTTCTCTTCTATCCAAACATTGACCTCTTCTTTTTGCAAGAAATTACATATTTGTTTAATAGTTATGTGAATTTCTTTTGTATTCAGTCTATGCCTACCCATGAGTAGGATATTTTCAAAATTTTGTTGTTTTTTCATATAGTTAATGTTTTCATGATTTACAAAAAGCAGTAAAACATTTTAAATAAAATGGATTTTTAATGATCAATAATTATTGATACATCCATGTATTGCATTTATATTTTATACCATTAAAATTTTACTAACTAGATTAATGTTTTATTAGTCAAATTTTTGTTTAATAAATGGGCTGAAATTTACTTGAAATAATCAAAGCAGCCTATATTATGGTGTTATATGAAATTAATAAGAGGTTAATATGACTCAAAATCGTAATGAAGCAGAATTCACCGATGAACAGGCAGAGATATTAGATCCTGAAAATGAAGATTCTGATAAATTTGAGAATACAAAATTAAATAAAACAACGGAAGATGACTTACCTGAAAAAGAACATGCGCCAGAGCAAGAAAGTCTTGAAAATGCAATTGTAGATTTAAAAGCCAAAGTTGATGAAAATTGGGATAAGGCTGTTAGGGCTATGTCAGATTTGGAGAATTTCCGGCGAAGAAGTGAACGAGACTTAATTAAAGCTCGTAAATTTGCTATTGAAGGGTTTGTTAAATCGCTTATGCCAGTTTTAGACAGTTTAGAGCAAGCTGCTAGTGTTGATTTAGGAGATAGTGAGCACTTAAAGGAGGGCTTAGAGTTAACCTTAAAGTTATTCAGGGATACATTTACAAAAAATAATGTTGAAATTCTTGATCCAAGTGGAGAAATGTTTGATCCAGAGTTACATGAGGCTATGTCCACTCAAGATGATTCGAATGTTGAACCAGGAACAATTTTAAACGTTTTTCAAAAGGGGTACCAACTTTCTGGAAGAGTAATTAGGCCAGCAAGGGTTGTAG
This sequence comes from Legionellales bacterium, assembly GCA_013215905.1. Next base: position 7,114 of record JABSQI010000071.1, read on the forward strand.
TTTCTAAGAAGCCAAATCCTTAATTGTACATAAATATATCAAAAATAACTGTTGAAAATACATTTATGACCCCCACTATATTAATATTAGTATTTTTAGTACGGAGAACAGAATGAGTAAAATAATCGGTATTGACTTAGGTACAACGAATTCTTGTGTTGCTATTATGGAAGGTGGCAAACCAAAAGTAATTGAAAATAACGAAGGTTATAAAACTACTCCTAGTGTAGTTGCTTATACTAAAGAAAATGAGATATTAGTAGGTCACCCTGCTAAAAGACAAATGGTTACTAATCCTGAAAATACAATTTTTGCGGCTAAACGTTTAATAGGTAGGACTTTTTCTGAACCAGTTGTTCAAGAAGATATAAAAAAAGTACCTTACAAAATAGTTAAGGCAGATAATAATGATGCTTGGGTTGAGGTATCTGGCGATAAAAAAGCTCCCCCACAAATTTCTGCTGAAATATTAATTAAAATGAAGAAAACAGCTGAAGAATATTTAGGAGAAGATGTTAAAGAAGCTGTTATTACAGTTCCAGCATATTTTAATGATTCTCAGCGTCAAGCAACTAAGGATGCGGGGAAAATTGCTGGACTAGAAGTAAAAAGAATTATTAATGAGCCAACTGCTGCTGCTTTAGCTTATGGTATGGACAAAAAGACAGAACATAAGGGAGATAAAGTAGTAGCTGTTTTTGATTTAGGTGGGGGAACATTTGATATTTCTATAATAGAGATTGCTGATGTTGATGGGGAACATCAATTTGAGGTTTTAGCTACCAATGGAGATA
>JABSQI010000072.1 GCA_013215905.1 Legionellales bacterium
TTCTATTGCAATAATCATATTTACTGATTGAAATTAATAAATAAAATCATGCAAAGGGAAGAGTATTTATTTTTACAGAGTCTGATTACTCTTGGCCTTGGTATTGGTTTAGTGATTAATTATTCTTTTTGGGTTTTTGACTGGAGATTAATGATAACAATAATTCATTGGATTGTCTTCTTGAAAGGATTTTATTTATTATTTTTCCCAGTAGTTACTGTTAAATTTTCTAAGAAGATTTTGAAAACAAATGCATTTATATTTATTATTATCTCAAATCTTTTAATAGGGACTTATTTTGTATATTTTGGCTTTATTATCGATTAGTTTTGATAGCAAAATGGCTTTAACTATTCTCTTAAACAAGCATTCTCATATTGACTATCTTTAATCAATTTAGGTAAAGCATCTTTAATATCTTTCAAATCAAAATTATATTGTTCAGTATTATTGTAAAGTGTTATGAGAATTGAATGTAGATCTTTATGAGTTTTTATCTGGCCATTCATAACAAATGGAATAAGAATTTTTAATATAACAGATATTTTGGGAACATTAGCAACTATATATCTAGTACTGTTATGACTTTCTAATTTTTCTTTGTCCAAAAAAATAGGTTCTTGACCCGTTAATATCCAGCCTGGATTAACTGATAATTTTTCTCTATAGTTAAGTAATGTAGTTGTGTTTAATTTTCGTTTTCCAGATTCGTGTTGTGCATAAGTAGATTCAGCTAGGTTATTTTGCTTAGAAAAAGATCTTGCTGATTTATATCCTTTTTTTGATCTGGCTAGTTTTAATCTTCCTGCAATTTCCTTTTGATTTAGCATTTCACCTCCATACCAGAATGCATTATATCATAAAAGGTGAAATATAATAACCATAAATATAAGTTCTATTGTTTTATGTTCATAGCGCAATAATCCATGCTCATAAACAAAATAATCATCTATTATTAAATACGCTAATGATGATGTTATTAATTTTATTATCTATATTTGGATCTTTTGTGTATTGTGCATGCTGGATAAAGTGATTATAGATTTTCAAACATGAATTTAAGATGTTATGCTGACTATATTTTTTATTATGGCAGTGTAAAGCGGTTTTGAATATTATTTTGGATAACAAAAAAATGTCTATTTTAACAAGTCTATTTTGCAAAATGATATTTTCTAGAACATTCTCTTGGAATATATCTAAGGGTTCTGGTGGGCTTGTTATAGGTGTTATACATCTTTCTCCAGTCATTAACCAGAGTGGGTCAATCATTAATAAATTACAATAATCAATTAGTGTATTTATACTCATTTTTCTTTTCCCTGATTCATGTTGAGTATAAGTTGAGTCAGGAATTTTATGATGATTAGCAAAAGACCTTGCAGATAAAAATCCTCTTTTTATTCTTGATTCTTTTAGTCTTTTGCAAATTGAATAAATTTCCATATTAGTAAGGTGTTGCCTTAGAACTTCATATCAGAAGAGAATCTAACATTTGATACTTAGATGCGCAACTATTTATAAAACTATTTTGGCATATTGCACTTTCATGAGTTGTAAAAGCATTGCATTTTTATTCTGGAAATGTTTTTATAGGTAATTATTTGCTGAGGCTATTTTATATGTTATTTAAAGTTGCTAGTTGGAATGTAAACTCTATTAAGGTTAGATTAGAACAGGTACTTGATTGGTGTGCAATAAATACTGTAGATTTAATCAGTTTGCAGGAAACTAAGAGCACTGACGAAAATTTCCCTAAGGAAGAATTACGTAATTTTGGCTATAATACCCTGTGCTTTGGACAAAAGCAGTATAACGGCGTGGCGATACTTTCTAAAAATTCCCTAGATGAGCCAGAATTTGGATTATTTAATGAAAGCTCTGAACAACGTAGATATATTGCTTGTACAGTTAATGATATTAGAATTATAAATGTTTATGTTCCAAATGGTGAGAGCCTGGAATCAGAGAAATATATTTATAAATTAAAGTGGCTGGATGCCCTTAATAGAAAAATTCAAGATAGTTTGCGTGATTATGGTAAAGTGCTGGTTATGGGAGATTTTAATATTGCCCCTACGGATCAAGATGTTTATGACTCTCAGGTTTGGCAGGATCGAGTGTTGGTAAGTGACGAAGAGCGAACCGCGTTTCAAAATATTTTGTCACTAGGATTGCATGATTTGTTTCGCTATAAAAATCCTGATTCTGATGATTATAGTTGGTGGAATTATCGTAATTTTGCTTATAAAAGAAATCATGGACTAAGGATAGATCACATATTATGTAGTAATAATTTGCTTGATAATTGTAATACTTGCTTTATAGATAAGAATACCAGAGAGGATGAAAGGCCTTCTGATCATGCTGTAGTTGGAGCACTATTTAATTTGTAATTAATTAAGGGAGGCAAAATTTTTAAAGATTATAGGGTGACAATTGATTGACAAAGATTAGATTTTTCGATATTGTTACAAATCTAGAGAGAGTATAAATATGAAAGCAGATATTCATCCTAATTATAACAATATAACAGCTACATGTAGCTGTGGTAATATTGTAAAAACTATGTCAACTTTAGAATCTAATATAAGTTTAGATGTCTGTTCGAAGTGTCATCCATTTTATACAGGGCAACAGAAGCTAGTTGATACAGCCGGACGTATTGAAAAATTCAAAAATAAGTACAAAAAATTGTAATATAAAATATATCTGATTAAAAAAAATACATTTTTGTGGTTCATTATTTTTCATATCCATATAATATTATTGATTTTGTATTTAACGAAGTATTGAATCTAAAATCAATAATATTATATATAAATCAATGTGTTATATTATCTGAATGTTATCTAGACATAAAAAAAACTTAAATTAACTATTATTCCAGTCCTTTTTTGTTTATTATTGAAAACTATTGTGTAATAAATGGGGAGAAGATCTTGGCTAAAAAAAATCTGAAACAAGCTGCTCTTGAATATCACGCTCGTGAGCCTTTTGGTAAGTTAAGTATTAGTATTTCTAAGCCTACAGAAACTCAAGAGGATCTTTCTCTAGCTTATACACCTGGTGTTGCTGAGCCTGTCTTGGCTATAGCTGAAGATCCAGATCTAGCTAACAAATATACCGCAAAGGGTAATTTGGTTGCGGTCATCACCAATGGTTCTGCTGTCCTTGGGTTAGGGAATGTTGGGCCTTTAGCTTCTAAACCAGTTATGGAAGGAAAAGCTGTATTATTTAAAAAATTTGCTGATATTGATGTTTTTGATATTGAAGTGGATGCAGATAACCCTCAAGACTTTATAAATACTGTAGTCCGTATTGCTCCTACATTTGGAGGGATCAACTTAGAAGATATTAAAGCTCCTGAATGTTTTGAGATTGAACAGGCTTTAAAAGAACAATTACATATCCCTGTGTTTCATGATGATCAACATGGAACGGCTATTATCGTTGCAGCAGGATTGTTAAATGCTCTTGAATTGCAAGGAAAAAGTATAGAAAATGCAAAAATTGTTTGCCTAGGAGCTGGTGCGGCTGGTATTGCTTCTATGAGATTGCTTGTTGTTTTAGGAGCAAAAAAAGAAAATATTTTTTTAGTGGATAGCCAAGGTGTAATTACCACCGATAGAACGGATTTGAATCCATATAAATTTGCTTTTGCAAGAGATACTCATAAAAAGAGTTTGGCTGAAGCTGTTGCCGGAGCAGATGTATTTATTGGTGTCGCTAAAGGGAATTTGTTTAGTGAGGATATGTTATCTTCAATGGCTCCTAAGCCAATTGTTTTTGCTCTTTCTAACCCTACTCCAGAGATAGACCCAGATTTAGCTAAAAGCATAAGATCGGATTTAATAATTGCTACAGGAAGGAGTGATTTTCCGAATCAAATTAATAATGTTCTTTGTTTTCCATATTTGTTTAAAGGTGCGTTGCAAGCTAATGCTAAATGTATTAATGATGATATGTTAATAGCAGCAGTGCATTCCATTAAAGAGCTCGCTCACGAAGATATACTAGACTCTGTGAAAAAAGCTTACAAAATTCCTGGAAAAGTGTCGTTTGGAGAGGAATACTTTATTCCAAAAGCTCTTGATCCTAGGTTAAGAGATTGTGTTACTGAAGCTGTTATGAATGCAGCTTTAAATAGTGATAATTAACCTTAAGAAATTAAGTAATACTGAGTATGAAAACTTTATTATGAAGACGTTTGTAATAAATAATCATATATAGAATTAATGTTTAGAAGTAAATAAAAGAGGTTTTAGTAGTATAGTGGCTAGTTTTATGCAAACAAAAATTTTCGCTTGGCTTGTATGTGGCTTAGGGGCTTTATTTTATTGTTACGAATATTTTCTTAGAATTTCACCTAGTGTAATTACAGCTGATTTAATGCAATACTTTGGGATTGGGGCTGCAACTTTAGGTAACCTAGTAGCCTTTTATTACTATGCATATACTCCATTACAACTTCCTGTTGGGGTATTAATGGATAAGTATGGTCCTAGAAAGCTGTTATTTTTTGCTTGTTTTATTTGTGCTGCTGGTACTTATATGTTTTCTTGTACTAGTATTTTCTTTGTTTCTGCATTAGGCAGGTTTTTAATTGGGTTTGGTTCTGCATTTGCTTTTGTTGGAGTAATGAAGTTGGCAACTATTTGGCTGCCCCCTGAAAGATTTGCATTAGTTTCAGGCTTAGTAACAACTCTTGGTGTTATTAGTGGTATGTTTGGAACTTTATGGCTGGCTAAAGTTTTAGAGTTTGGGAATTGGCATTCGATCTATAATGTTTCTGCTATGGTTGGAGTCGTTTTAGCAATGATTATTTTCTTTGTAATTAGAGATAAAAATCCATCCAATACAAATGGGCAAGACGATAAAAATTTAGATTGGCATGATATTCTTAGAGGTTTTAAAGTGATTTTATCAAACTCGCAGGTTTGGCTTGTAGGCGTTTTAGGGGCAATACTGTATAGTTCCTTGACGGTATTTGCAGAACTTTGGGCCGTACCTTTTTTAATTGAGGCCCATGATTTTACCCCATTGATGGCTGCAGAAGCTGTTTCAATGGTGTATTTAGGTTGGGCTATTGGGGCTCCTATAGTAGGTTGGTATTCTGATAGAATTAAAAGAAGATTATATCCATTATTATGGGGAGTAATCTTTGCTCTGTTCAGTTCTAGTATTGTGATATTTGTACCGAATTTATCTATATTCGCTTTATATTCTTTTTTACTTATTTATGGCTTAAGTTGTTCAGCACAGATTGTTGTATTTCCATTGGGTAGAGAAAACAGCCCTGTAAATTTTGGAGGTTCTGCTGTTGCTATAGTAAATATGCTTGTTATGTTTAGCGGAATGATGTTGCAACCATTAGTAGGTTATATATTAGACTATATTTGGTCAGGTGCTTTCGAGAATAATATACCTAAATATAGTTTTGGTGAATACCAAATAGCATTGTCTATTTTGCCTATATGCCTATTAATTGGTTTAGTCTTAGTATATTTTCTAAAAGAGACGCATGCTAAAATACAGCACAAGTAATATCTAAATTTTATTTGTTAATTCAAAAAATCGATGATTCCCATCTTTAAATTATTGGATTATATGAAGTGGTGGCCAGAGGTGGAATCGAACCACCGACACGAGGATTTTCAGTCCTCTGCTCTACCGACTGAGCTATCTGGCCAATCCTGGTATATTAAAACTGGAGATTGTAAATAGGTCAAGAACTAATTTTCTTTAAATAGAAAAATCTCCATTTGTTGTTCAAGGTATTGCCGTGTTTCTATTTCTAAAGGATTAAGGTGGAATTCATTGATTAACATCGTTTGCTGTTGTTTCCACATTTCCCAAGCTTCTTGTGATATATTTTGGTATATTTTATCGCCAAGAGTCCCGGGATAAGTTTGTTTTGATAAACCTTCTGCTTTTTTTTGTAGTTTTTGGCAATATACCTCACGTTTCATAATGACATTATACTATATTGTGAGTATATCTAAAGGTATTAATTATGTCAGTTGATAACTATTTAAACAAAATATTTAATCTTATGCCGTTAATTTTGTATAACTAATTACGTGACAATTCTTTTAAATGAATGCCGTTTTTAAATATGTGGTAAAATTATCATTTTTATGTGTTGTGCTGGGTTTTTAGAGTATGCTAAGAGAAATTAATAGCTTTGTTAGAAGAAATGGTCGGATAACCCTGGGACAGAAAAAATATTTGGATCAATATTTAGAAAAATATTCTGTTAATATTAATTTAAAAGATAATATATTAGAAAATTTTAATAATAACAATCCTTTGATACTTGATATTGGTTTTGGGAATGGTGAAGATTTATTTTGCCAAGCTCAAAATAACCCTAACTATAATTTTATAGGTATAGAAGTATATTTATCTGGAATAGGGGCATTATTAAAACGAGTAGTTAATAATAGGCTGGATAATATAAAAATACTAAACGGTGACGCAGTAGAATATGTAAAAAATCACCTCTCAGAGAATGTGGTATCAAGGGTACAGCTGTTATTCCCTGATCCTTGGCATAAAAAAAAGCATCATAAACGGAGGATTATTCAAATTGATTTTATCGAAAATATCTATAAAGTTCTGTGTGGTAATGGTGTATTACATATTGTCACAGATTGTGAGAAATATTGTGAACATATAGTTAATGTTGTTGAAAGCTTTGGCAAATTTATTGATTGTTCGTCTGCAGATAAGTATGGGATACATCTAAAAAGAGAAATTACAAGGTTTGAAAAGAAAGGACTTCGCAAAGGGAATGTCATTAATGAACTATCCTTTATTAAAATAGTAGAATAAATGTATATTGCAGATGAAGATTCATTTATTAATATAGTAATACAAAAAGTTAATTAAAAATTTTTCTAATACTATTATTTTTTATTAGCTCTTGTTGCTTGCAGTTTTAATATATGCTACATTTACGAAAGTGTTTTTAGCAAACTAAAAGAGTTACAATATGTTGCAAAAAAACCACTTAAAATATCTTATTTTTTATCTAATAATTTTTATCATCTTAGATTGTTCAGCATCATCTTTCCAGCACATATCTCAAGAACTTGTGTATGTAAGACATGGACATAGAATTAAATATTCTAGTGATAAAAAGGAAAAAGAAGAATTTAAAAAATCATCGAGGTTTAAACAAAATCCTTTTGATGAACCATTAACAAATAAAGGAATCGACGAAACAATCCAAACAGCTAAAGAACTTGTAAAAAAAATTGACATATCTAAATACAACTATATTTATTCGTCTCCAATGACTAGATGTGTTCATACTGCTCAACTACTTTCAAATGAAATTTTTAGTAGTACTGGAAAAAAGCTACAAATACGAATTGAGTATGGTCTTACAGAGAGATTAATAATGTATGGTTTATTTCTACCAACATTTACTAAGGATAAACTAACTATTAATTATATTGGACCTTTTGAAAATGATAGATTTTACGATTCTCCTATTGATAGTCTTTTATATTTTGATAGTTTAGTTAAGTTCTATCCTGAAATTGATACTTCTTATAAATCGCTAATATCGGCAGATATCATACTCAAAACTCCTCATGATGCAGCTAATATGATAACTAGTACTATTAAAAAAATTGTAAATGAGGATGAAAATATTTTAATAGTTGGACATGGGGGAGGTCCTTATATTTATATGCATTATTACTTAACTCAGGAAAAAGGAAATTTAGAAAAAGAAATGAAAATATTTATGGAAAGTGGTGGAGGTGATAGCACTAATTTTGTATCTATTTTCCAAACAAAATCGAAAGAGATGGGGGATGGTTGATTTCGAAGCTAGCGAAAAAAAACTACAATAGAAATTTCAGTGGGGGGGAGGGGTACAGTTAGTTCGGGC
>JABSQI010000073.1 GCA_013215905.1 Legionellales bacterium
CAAATTCTTTTGGTATATTAGAATTGAATTTAAATCAAGGGGTTGATAAGAAAATACCGATAGGAATATCTTTTTCTTCAAAGGATAAAATTGCCAATACTATTTTAAATGTTTTTACAAATGATTTAGAGATTAGTAAAGAATTTACCGTACATGAATATAAAAAGCACTTTGCTAGGAATTTATTATTAGGAAATACTAATAATTTTCCTGAAAATATTGATTATATGGTGGCCGGAGAAATTTCACTAGAGGAAGATAGAATAATTGCTAAAATTAAATTTTTTGATTTATTTAGTGCAGATAAATTGGTTTTTGATAAAGAATTTATAATTCATAAATCACATTTAAGAAAATTAGGCCATCATATTAGTAATCAAATTTATGAGAAAATAACAGGAATAAAAGGAATTTTTGCAACTAAAATAGCTTATGTTAAAAGATTATTATTATCTGATAAATCTTTAAGGTATGAATTAGTAATTGCAGACGTTGATGGTTTCAATGAAAAACCATTATTAAGATCTAGACAGCCAATTACTTCAGTAAGTTGGTCAAATGATGGGAAACAAATAGCGTGTGTTTCATTTGAGAAGAATAAACCAGAAATTTATATCATAAATATTAATAGCGGTAAACGTAGGCTCGTTAGCAGTTTTAAAGGTATAAATAGCGCACCTAAATTTTCCCCAGATGGTCGAAAACTTGCAGTTGTTTTATCTAAGTCAGGTCATCCTAATATTTATTTATATGATATAAGTGAAGGAGTGCTACAAAGAATAACAAGAGGTGCTTCTATTGATACTGAGCCAGAATGGTCAAAGGATGGGGAGTATATATATTTTGCCTCAGATCGCGGTAACAAGGGTTTACAAATATATAAATCTAATATAACTAACCTAAAGGTTAGCCAGATTACTTTTACAGGTAGATATAATTCTAGTCCGCAATTGAATCCTAAAGGCGATCAGATATTAATGTTACATAGAGATAAAAATGGTTATAATTTGGCAGTGCAGAATTTAGTCACCAATGATTTCAAAGTAATCACTAACTCTGGTTTTATAACTAATCCTAGTATATCTCCGAATGGTAAAATGGTAATATTTACCTCTAGTGAGAATAATAGAAAGGAATTAAAGTTGTTAACTATCAATAAACCGGGAGTGGTTGAATTAAAAATTACAGGAAGAGATATTATTAAACCTGCCTGGGGGCCTATAGTATAGATTTGGAGAAATTATGAATACTGAGCAGATTTCCTATATAAGATATTTGATAATTGTTTTTTTATTACTAAGTGGTTGTACCACAGTAAACAAGCAAGACGAAGAGTTTGATAATGTATCAGTACACAAAGTAAAAGAAATAGATGAAGTTCAAGAAGTTTCCTATGAAAATAAAATGAGAGCTAATTATAATCAAGTATATTACTATCCTTTTGATAGTAGCGCACTTTCTGAAGAAGATATCAAATCAATAAAAATTCAGGCAGATTACTTAAATCAGCATATTGATAGTAAAGTCTCAATTTATGGACATACTGACAGTAGAGGTAGTGCAGAATATAATATGGGATTAGGTGAGCGCAGAGCGTTAAGTGTTGTGGATTTATTAAAGCAGTATGGGGTTTCTAAATCTCAAATTAAATTTAATAGTTTTGGTGAAGAAAAGCCTGCGGTGTTAGGAGAAACTGAAGCCGCTTATAAATGGAATAGAAGAACTGAGCTAGTATACGGAGATTTTTAGATTGATGAAAAAAATAAATTTTTTTTTATTGTTTTTGCTGATATTTAATTCTAATGTTTATTCTTCTACAATAGATATAAAAGATGTTGAGTTAGATAATAGTGCTGAATCTTTATATAAAGGTCAAAATTCAAATCGCACTAATACTATTGCTAATCTAGAATATAAAATAGATAAAATGGAGAGAGACCTCGGGATCTTGAGAAAAGTTATTGAGGCCTATACTATTAAACTTAATAAGTTAATAGATATAGTTGGTAGTAAGAAAACAGACTTAACAGATGATGCTATCTTAGAAAATTTAACCCTGGATACTGGGGCTCAAAATGACGAAGATAGCTACAAAGTAGCTTACCAAGTTATGTTAAGTAAAGAACACAGTCCTCAGCTAAAGAAAGAATATTTTTCTAACTTCATTATCAATTACCCAAAGAGTAATTATTTATCAAATGCGTATTATTGGCTAGGTGAGTTATATTTACGGGATAAAGATTATGAACTGGCAAATAAACACTTTGATGTATTGATTAATAAATATTCATCATCGACTAAAGTACCAAGCGCAATGCTTAAACGTGCCTATGGATTGATAGGATTAAATCAAATATCTAAAGCAAAAAAGCAGTTAGTAGATATTACTAATAACTATCCTAACACTACTGCAGCAGCAATAGCTAATAAAAAACTTACTAACTTACCAAATAATTAATGGATACAATAAAGATAAGCGAAATTTTTTATTCTATTCAAGGAGAATCAAATACAAGCGGGTTTCCAACGGTTTTTGTGCGTTTAACGGGATGTCCTATACGTTGTAGTTATTGTGATACAGCATATGCTTTTTCTGGGGGGGCTGATTTATCAATTGAGCAAATTCTGGAACGAATACAAAGCTATAAGTCTAAATATGTCTTGATTACTGGTGGAGAACCCCTTGCTCAAATAAACGCTCTAAAATTAATAAAAATACTATGTGATAATGATTATTATGTTTCGATAGAAACAGGTGGGATGTTAGATATTTCTAGTATTGATTCTAGAGCAAATATAATCTTAGATATCAAGACTCCAGGTTCTAATGAAAGTCATAATAATTTAGTAAATAATTATTCTAAATTGAAAAAAAATGATCAAATAAAGTTTGTTATTTGTGATTTTGATGATTTTTCTTGGGCCAGAGCAGTTATTGAACAATATAGCTTATTGGAAAAATGTGAAGTGATATTTTCTCCAAGCTATGGTGAGGTCGATAATAACGAATTAGCGAATTGGGTTCTAGATGCACAAATTCCCATAAGATTTCAGGTACAGTTACATAAAATTTTGTGGGGAGATGTAAGAGGTAAATAATAATGGATAAGAAAGCTGTAATAATATTATCAGGAGGATTAGATTCTGCAACTATACTAGCAATGGCTGCTGCAAATGGTTATGAATGCTATGCTTTAACATTTGATTATGGCCAGAGGCTTAAACTTGAGATTGCAGCAAGTAAGAAGCTCTCTAAAATGTTTTGTGTTAAGGAACATAAAATATTTAAATTAGACTTGAATGAATTTAAAGGTTCAGCTTTAACTGATCCATCTATTGAAGTTCCAATTGATCATTCTACAAATGAGATCCCTATTACTTATGTTCCTGCAAGAAATACTGTGTTTTTGTCAATTGCTTTAGCATGGGCAGAAGTTTTAAAAGCAAATGATATATTTATTGGTGTCAATGCAGTGGATTATTCAGGTTATCCTGATTGTCGTCCTGAATATATCGATGCATTTAGCAAAATGGCAAATTTTGCAACGAAATTTGGAATAGAATCAGGGGGTATAAATATTCAAACTCCTTTGATTAATTTATCTAAGAGTCAAATTATTGAGCTTGGTTTAGAACTCGGTATAGATTATAGTATAACTTTGTCTTGTTATCAGCCAGATCAAAATGGGGCAGCTTGTAGGGTTTGTAGTAGCTGCATACAACGTAAAGAAGGGTTTTTGCATCTAGGAGTAAAAGATCCAACAGTATATCGGTTACAAGATGTATAATTTTTTTAATTGATATTTGGCATTTGGGTTAATTTTGGGTATCATATAGCATTCTTTGGGCCGTTAGCTCAGTCGGTAGAGCAGAGGGCTTTTAACCCTTGTGTCGTAGGTTCGATTCCTACACGGCCCATATCATTTTTGCATTTAAAATAAATGCATTTTAGAGTTTTTAATATTTCTTTATAAGTACATGATTTTTTATTATTAAGACTTGCTAAATAAGGTAGAATTTGCACAAAATTTATTAAAAAGCTTTATTATATAAAAAGTATGAAGTTTATTTCTAAGATTGCGCCTGTAGCTCAGCTGGATAGAGTACCTGGCTTCGAACCAGGTGGTCGGGAGTTCGAATCTCTCCAGGCGCGCAATTTAGTTAGCTAAGTAAAAAATAATTCTATTTCATATTTAATACCGTGAACTAGAATTGACAATAATAGTAATAAGTCGTATTCTTGCAAAATTTTGTAGTGTACTGGAATATAATGCTGAGTTTAACACAAATAAAAGAGTCAACTCTTGATATTGAAAAGAGGCTCTCTGTATTGCGGAGGCATCTTTGACTATGAAGGTCTATTATTAAGGCTGGAAGAGCTTAATTATCAATTAAATGAGCCAGATATCTGGAATGATCCAGAAAGAGCTAATGCAGTTAATAAAGAAATAACCACTAAATCAAAAGTAGTTGATTCTCTAAAAGAAATTATCGAATTTTTAACAGACTCTAAAGAATTATTATCTATATTAGATGAGCAATATGATCAAGATATTGCCAAAAATATTTATGATGATATTCAAAAACATATATCTACTATAGAGTTACTTGAATTTCAGAGAATGTTTAACAATCCTATGGATAACTCTAATGCCTACTTGGATATTCAATCTGGATCAGGAGGAACTGAGGCTCAAGATTGGGCAGAAATGTTGCTTAGAATGTATTTACGATGGGGAGAAAAGCATGGGATCAAAACTACATTGATAGAAGTTTCTCCTGGCGATGTTGCCGGGATTAAGAGCGCTACCATAAAATATGAGGGTGATTATGCTTTTGGCTGGTTGAGAACAGAAACAGGTGTGCATAGGTTAGTGCGTAAATCACCTTTTGATTCTGGCAATCGTCGTCATACATCATTTGCGGCGGTATTTGTATCCCCGGAAGTTGATGATAGTATTCAAATAGATATTGAGCCAAAAGATCTAAAAATTGATACTTATCGTGCAAGTGGGGCTGGTGGGCAGCATGTTAATAGGACAGATTCTGCTGTTAGAATAACTCATTTACCAACTGGAATAGTTGTACAATGTCAGAATGATAGATCTCAGCACAAAAATAAGGCACAGGCTATGAAACAGTTAAAATCAAAGATGTATGAATTAGAGTTATCAAAAAAAATGGAAAAACAACAAGAACTTGAAGAATCAAAGGCTGACATAGGATGGGGAAATCAGATAAGATCTTATGTACTTGATCAGTCTAGAATTAAAGATTTACGTACAGGAATAGAAATGGGAAATGTGACTGCTGTGCTAGATGGAGAAATAGATACATTTATAGTTGAGAGTTTAAAAGCAAATATACAAGGGTAGAATATGCAAACAGATGAAATGAACGTTAGCCTTGATGAAAATGAAATAATAGCTATTCGTAAAAAAAAGTTATCAGATATAAAAGAAAAAGGTTTGGCTTTTCCTAATACTTTTAAAAGAGATAGTTATTCACAAGATTTACTCGATAAATTTGCTAACTTATCTAATGAAGAACTTGAGCAGAAGAAAATTTTTGTAAATGTAGCTGGGAGAATTAGACTAAAAAGGGTAATGGGCAAAGCTTCTTTTTTACAAATTCAAGATCCTAAAGGAGCAATTCAGGTATATGTGAGAAAAGATGATTTTTCTGGAGACTATGAGAATTTTAAAACATGGGATCTAGGTGACATCGTTGGAGCTAATGGAATATTATTTAAAACCAAGACTGGCGAACTTACTGTTAAAGTTGTAGACATACTACTTTTAGTAAAATCTGTAAGGCCTTTACCTGATAAATTTCATGGTTTATCTGATACAGAAATGCGATACCGAATGAGGTATGTTGATCTTATTATGAATGATAATTCAAGAAAAACATTTTTATTACGTTCTCAGATAACAAGTACTATTAGAGAATTTTTTATTAACAAAAAATTCTTAGAGGTAGAAACTCCTATGATGCAATCAATTCCAGGAGGTGCTGCAGCTAAACCATTTACTACGCATCATAATGCATTAGATATGCCATTATTTCTAAGAATTGCTCCTGAATTGTATTTGAAACGTCTTATAGTAGGTGGATTTGAAAGGGTTTTTGAGCTGAATAGAAATTTTAGAAATGAGGGTGTTTCTACCCAACACAATCCAGAATTTACAATGCTTGAATTCTATATGGCTTACCATGACTATCATGATCTAATGGATCTTACTGAGGAGCTAATGCAAAAGTTAGTTAGTTTAGTAAGCAGTAACGGTAAATTAACTTACCAAGGCCATGAACTTATTTTCAATAAGCCTTTTGATAGAATGACAATAAAAGAAGCAGTCGTAAAATATAATAGTAACATAACTCAACAAAATTATAATGATAGAAAAAATTTGTTGTCATGCGCTAAAATATTAGAATTAGATGTACATAATGATTTTTCTCTGGGAGAGTTACAATATTTAATATTTGAAAATACAGTTGAAGATAAATTAATAAATCCTACATTTATCACTGAATTTCCCACAGATGTGTCTCCGTTAGCTAGAAAAAATGATCAAAACCCATCAGTTACAGATAGATTTGAATTATTTATCTGTGGAAAAGAAATAGCTAATGGATTTTCAGAACTTAATGATCCAATTGATCAGGCTGAGAGATTCACTCGGCAAGTACAAGCAAGAGATAGGGGAGACGATGAAGCCATGTTATTCGATGCCGATTATATAAAAGCTTTAGAGTATGGCATGCCTCCAACTGCTGGTGAAGGTATAGGTATAGATAGATTAGTAATGATTTTAACTAACTCTGCATCTATCAGGGATGTACTACTTTTCCCTTTAATGAGAAATAAGTAATATGCAGAAATTATAATTATATTTCCTGAATTATTTCCTTATAATTTTTAGGTAACTTAAATGTTGAATCATTAAGAGAGCTTTGCTCCATTGAATGTATAGTTGCTTTTTTTGCTGTTGCCTTGTCTCCATAATGTGTTGTAGCTACTTTAATTATTTTTATACAATGGTTTCTAAAAGCAAATTCCATAGCTGCATTTTTATTACCGAATTTAGAACGTTGATTATCAGATAAATATGGTGAAAGCATTTGAAAAATCTCTCTTTTAATAACATTATCTTTGCATTGTTTAATAAGATTAACAAAATATTTTTCATTCGGTAAATTTGTTATTATTTGTTGATTAGAACTGTTAATAATTATTCTCAAAGTAGAGACATTACTAGTTCTTATAGCTCTCTTTATAGCATATGTAATTGCTGTATCAAATGATTTTTCATTTGCAGTTGCATTTATGTTTCCACTACCATCTTGTATTAAAATAGGAATTCTTGAATTAAACCCATTATGAGCACAATTTCTAAGAGCTTTATCTATTTCTGATTGATCATTTTGTTTTCTTGCAGATTTTACTTTGATTGTAAAAGCATCTAGATGTTCTCCTTCTTTTATTGAATCAATCAACATCCCTGAATATGATGAGTGTACAATAAATAATACAAGTATAAATAAATTTCTTAAAAACATCACATTATCCTCTATTATAAATCTCTTAAAAAATTTCAGTTTATTTTGTATCAAAATATCATAGCATTCAATATTTTATTCGTATAAGTATATTAATTTGTCATTCTGTTTATAATATATTTAAACTGTGGACGCCATGTCATTTTATATGAAATATCTCGCCGGTTATGTCACTTTATCTGACTAACAAGAACGGCGCCAAACAGAGTTGTTGTCACTCTTAAAAGTAGATAAACCTACCCATACCACAGTGTGAATCTAGGAAGCTTAGGATGCATAATAAGCCTCTTATAAAGAGGTTAAGTATACTTGTATTTAAATTCCAACAATTTTTA
>JABSQI010000074.1 GCA_013215905.1 Legionellales bacterium
TTCTTCAAATGCTGTTGCAACTCTATCCAAGTGCAATACTACACCTCTTAGTCCAAAATTTTCTTCTGGGTTAGGTATAATACTTTCATTTGAAACACCTTTCTTTATAGTCTTGTTATTTACAGACAAAGCCATTCTCTTAGGAGGTCTTATAGTTTTTCTTGATTCTAATGTATTAATAGCAATCAAATCACTTACAGGAACAAGATAAGTTTCAAACCCTGACTTACTCACATGTATAGCATACTCTTCTTCATAAAAAGGATTATGCTTTAACAAGTACAGTGTTCTTGTAGGATCTTCACTATCATAATCACGGGAACTGAATTCTGTATAAATGTCAGTGCCCTTTTTGAGTTCTGAAGGAAACATAGAAATATGTCTTTCAGTTGCTCCTCTAGGTACATATGCCATTTTTGGTATAAAATAAGCATCTGATATACCCATTAAATCAAAATAAGGTTGAAACTCCTCGCGCAGCTGTTGAATTTTTTGCTGTCTTAATTGTTTATCCATTCATTAAATTCTTTGTGTTTGTGGAACAGGCATATCTTCAATACGCATTTCCGCAAATTTTGCTTTAAAAAAACTCATTCTACTGTCACCATTTCGCACTTTAAGAAAGTGAAAAACTAAAACAGAGTCATCGTCTATAATGTACTTCTGAGGTCCATAGTATTTAATCTGTCTCTTTGCAGGTCTGTTAACACCTATTAAAGTATCAGCATGCTGCAACATTGCATCTGAACCGAATATATCCTGTTCATTAATGTAATTACCATATTTGCCATTTATAGCACGTTCTGGTGTTTCTACGTTACGGTTAAGTTGGGATAAAACAATAAATAACACAGGATAATCACGCTTTGTTTGCGTAAAAAACTCACCTAAGTCAAATAACATATCTTGTGTAGATTTGTGACGTGGACTCTTTTTAGTAAGAATTGTGTGATCCAATGTAATTATTGTTTTTTTCCCATTATGCTCGTTTATATACATGTCAACTTGTTCTCTTAAACCTTCTACTGTTAAAGGTTTAGATATTACGTCTACAGGGTATCTAACCCTTTTAATAGCGTAATCATGACATTGTTTTAAAACGTGATCTGGTAGTGTACCTTCAGCAGATGTTAACTGCTTATAGTTGTATCCCGTTATAGAACTAAATTCTCGAATAGCAGATGATCTACCTACCATTTCAAATTGAAATTCTAAAACCCTAAAATCTTCTTGAGGATTAAGCATAAATGATTCTCTAATGATCTGATCTTTGATAAGTGTTTTACCAGAACCAGGTCTTGCAGCTATAATGTTGGTAGAATTCCATTCTAAACCATCTACAGTTGCATCGTTCACTTTTGCCCAAGGAGTAAGAATTGATCTTTCTGCTCCTATTTGTCTCTTTTTCATGTAGTTTAGAGCTTCTTCAAAAGCTCCTTGTTGACCATTCCATAATTTCATGCGGACTTTTTTTACACGACCTTTGTATCAAAAGGTGTAGAATTGTCTATTACTACACCATCTTTGACCATATCGCAATAATCAGCAAGACTAGAAGTTACATTCTTGTGCTTATCTTGCTTCTTAATGAAATATTTACTGTTTTGCATGTATAAATAGTCATTACTGGCATATTCTTTTACATACATCCTAGTAGCACTCATGACTTGATCCCACGAGTAATCAAAAGTCTCAAAAAACCATCTGAAATTTTCACACAGGTCTTTTACATTATTTCTGCTAGGTGAACCACTTGGAAGTTTACCTGCAGGAAATAGCAATCTATATGCACTAATTTTTTCAGAAAAGTCTTTTCCCATTAACTCTTCATTAGTGCGTTTTTTAGCTTTAGTAAAATAATTATCTAACATTCTGATAAAAGCATTACCAGAAGGTCTTATAGTTATTTTATTTTCATCTTTTCTGATGAAACCCGCAGCTAATAACTCCTCCACAGCAGCATCATTATCAATGGTGCTAGGTGTTATCTTCTTCTTTATATAGAAAAGACACATTGCTGCATTAGGAGTTATATTATGCGCTGCTATTTTCTTAAAAATCTCTAACATTTATTCTTCTTCAGTAGTACAAATTAAGATTTTTACTTCTACCATATAAGTATTAGTAACTGTTTCTAGCTTGCTATCATATTCATCAAAAACCATAAGGTGAATTTGTCCTTCTTTTTGCTGATAGTCTCTAAGAATTGCTTTGTTTTTGCTAAAAGTAACATCACCTGTATTATCGTTAATAAAACAATAATCAAATCCCATTTCTTTTAAATCAACAGCAGCAATTTCTACATCTTGTGTAGTAATTCTACCACCATTTACATTAAAAAATGTGATTTCATTGTGAAGTTCTTTACCTTCTGAATCTACAACTTTAAAAAAAGCATTGTCTTCAGTGTGCATAAGAGATATGTTGTAAATGTTTCCATTATTAACATGTTCTCCAGTACAAGTTACAATAGTTTGAGCGTAAGATACAAACGTACAAAGAACAAAAACAAGGGCAAAAATAAATTTTTTAAACATAATAATTAATTAAATAAATTTTTGAAAAATATATAAAAGTAAAAAAAAGAGAACATTAAGTTCTCTGGATTTTAAAGAAAAAGGAGAGGTGTTAATAATTCAAAATTTGTGTTTGTTCATAGGATTACACCCCTCCAATATATGAAATAGTTCTATCTTTATTTCTTAAAAAATTACAGAAGCCTAAAGCGAAACTTCTGTAATACTATAAACTACCATCCAATCAGTTATTATAAAATATTGCTTTATATCTTTGAGTTTAAAAAGCTCCCCTATTTCTAAGGGAGCAGTTAATTGACTAACTAACTAAAAACTCGCATTGTACCACCAGTGAGATTTGAACTCACACGCTCAAAATGAGCACAGGATTTTAAGTCCTGCATGTCTACCAATTCCATCATGGTGGCTTAACATCTGCTTTTACACAGATGTTTTATGATAGTTGCACAATATAATAATTTTCATTTTATATCGCAACTTAAATGCTCAAAAGAGTGCTTAGTAAAACTAAACACTCTAAGTACGTTAACAACGTGGTTCTAACCAATCTTCATTTCCTCGCATGTGTAGAATTTTAAACAGTTACTTAATATTATAATATAGACTATTTTTTTGTGTAACGTAAAATCTCATTACCAAAAATTTTGTCTCTTTCTACAACACCTTGGTTATATTCTTTGTTAGCTTTATAAAAGAATATGCTATATCTTATTATAAAATATAATCCAGGTAAAGCATACCATTTAATAATAAAAGCTAAAACTATGGTGATAACAATAGATAATATCAACCAGTTAGATATTAAATCTCTCCAGGACCATCTATTACTTATATAAGAGGATATGTCTAAAATTTGAATTTTCACTCTAGGATCTCTATTTAAAAACAACTTGACATCAAGTGATTCATATTTACCTATAGGTAAATGCTTTTTTATCTTATACTTCATGTTATATCCATATTTTCATAGTAAGCTTCCCAAGTTTCTTCATCTTTTTTATCATAATAATAAAGAGGAGTTTTTTTGTGAGTTTTAGGAAGATTAACTAATTCTATAATTTCACATGCAAATTCAGCAATCCCACATTCCCAAGGACCACACACATCATATCCTCCATCTTTAGATTTAGCAACAAGGATTAATGATTTTGTTGGTTTGTGAAATACCCATAAGTGATCACCTACTTTAAGATCTTTATATTCTATTTTTTTATTTTTCACGATTTAATTATTCTACGAACAACAGACCTATAAACTAAAGGTCTGCCATTTTCATTTACAATATATTTTATAGTAGCTCCTGCTCTAACTTCACTTTCAGTATAAGAATCATAAAAATTATTTACATCTTTTAAAGCCTGTTCTTTAGCAGACTCTAAAGTTTTGTAAACATCTTGAACATTCCTGTGATGATCTATGACTAAGTATATGTATTTCATTTTTTTTGGATTACCATTATGAATTGAGTAATAAAAGGATGTGCTTTAAAAAAGCTTGTAATAACTTCTCTAAGGTGCGGGTGCACCGTTTCTGCTAAATCATCTGGTATTGGATACACAGTTTTACTAATATTGTGTCTATCATCATGAGTTTTAAAAAAGTACTCACTTATAATAAGACCTTCAATATTATTCAAGTCTTTCAACATTAAATCACTGTAATTAGCTTCTACAAAATCAATAATCTCACTAACTAACAAGTAATAAGGTTGATCTTCATCTAGTGTAGGTATCAACTTATTGTAAAAGTCTGTGCCTTCTTTTCTTTTGTAATCCATAGCTATAGCTATAGCTGTTTCTTTGACTCCAGTACCACCACTTAATTTTAAACTAAGTGCTCTTTCTACTATAGGAAGTTTTTCTTCTAAAGATAGATTCTTATATTGAGCATATATTTCTTGCAAAGTAAAATTGCGTAAATGTAGATTCATTTTATTTGAGATTGAAACTATAACATTGTATATTATGTTATAGCGTTAAACAAAAAATATTAAAATGTCAGAAAAAATTAAACTTGGAGATACCTATGATTTAACTAAAAACATCAAAGGTATAGAATTAAACACAGGCTTTATTCTTGGATTAGAAAGAATATTACTCTTTTTTATTACAAGAGTTGTAGAAGATCAATCTACGTTAGGACCTATGTTTAAAAAATTTGATGATGTGATTAGTGGTAAAGAATCAATGGATGTTTTAGAGTTCACTGAAACAGAAGCAAACATATACACTATATTTGCATTACAACAATTACTTAAAGCAAAAGCTTATGAGCAAAAATTAGTTTTAGCTAATGATAAAACTATCCCCAAGTCTATGGTTAAGGATATTATGACAGCTTATCTTGAAAAAGATGAAGCTAAATTGTTAAAACTACAGAAAGAAGCAGGATTATCTTAGATTAACACCTAACATGTCACCTATTTGTATTGCAGCTTCTATAGCATTTTGCATTTCTTCTCTAGTGCAATCACCAAAAGATTTTAAAGCAATTTTTTTATCTTTTACTTCAGTTAGATCTGCTTTTGTTTTCACAAGATCTTTGATCTCCTGGAGTTCGTAACCACAAGTATTACCTAATTCCCTAAGCATTGCGTGAATCTTTTTGATTTGCGCTCTGCTTGCTTTTTCAGATACAGTAGAAATATAAAGTTCTACTTCTGTATTATCAGGTAAAGTTTTAGCAAACTCGTTAAAAAGAGTTTGGTTTATCATAGAAAATTTAAGCTCTTTTCCAATGATCTTACCTTTGATAGTTATATTGTTTTTAACTTTCATAGTTCAGAAATCTTTGTGGAAATCCCAAAATCTCTATTTCTAATTTCTGCAATACCTTTTAAGTATTCTTCTGCATACTCTTGAGCATCGTACAAACTTTTATGATAAGTTTGTAATACTACTTGAACACCATTTTCATCTTCTTTAAAAGAAGTGAATTTGTGAGTTGCATCAAAACCTTTTACCATAAAAGCGTCAATCACTTCTTTTACAAAGGTGACACATTCAGCTTTAGATAATGCTAATCCAACATAATCTTTTAATGTTGATGCTTTATCAGCAACAACTTGTTCAAAATTATTATTCATAATCATAAATTAAAAAAGCTCTGACATTTACTGCCAGAGCTTCAATTCAAAAATTAAAAATCTAAATAAACTATTCTGTTTCTTTCTTAGCTGCAAAACGTTCTTTGTCTTTAAAGAAACCAATTACAGCAGTAACGATGATAAGAATAGCATCCCAGATTTTGTCTAGATCAGCAAGAACAAATTCAATTGCTCCTGCAGCATCTCCAATACCCAACGCTCCTAATAAAAAACCAAGAGCAGTTAGAATGTGTCTTACTAAAGACTTAGTTTGATCATTCATATTAAAAATATTAGTTAACTAATACTTCAATATACGAATAATCTTATTTTAAAAGCAAAGTTCCATGAACTTTAATGATATCATAACCGCAAGTTTTGCAGTTATAAGTATCCTTTTCATTTTTTGCTTTTAAATTAGCGCTCCCACAATTAGGGCACTTTAATTTTGTTTTCTTTTGTTTTTTGATGTTGATGCTAGGCATGTTCGATTGTTTTGATTTTACTCTCATCAAAATTAACAAGAGCTTTTTTTACCCATTCCTCATCAATTGTGTCTCTATAGCAAAGAATATGCACTTTAGCAACTTGGTCTTTAGTTAACCTAAGAAATCTACCTATTTTTTGAGCTGATTTCTTATTGTTACCATATGCATGCATTATAATTCCTTCTTTAAGATTAGGAATTGTAACACCTTCATTCAATTGTTCTACAGCAGATATTTTCTGTAATCTACCATCTGCAAACAATTCTAAATTTTCTTTAGAATCAGGATTTTTAGAATGATAGCTGTGTTTACATAATCTGTCTGCTTGTTCCTGTGTATTGCAAAACAATATACATTTTTCTGTAATACTTTGCATTAGTTTTTTTGCAAGCCTTTCTTTAGAAGGATATGTTTTCATAGCAGACATCCTTAAGATTGCAAAATAACTTTTCTTTCTTCCTGTATTATAATTTACTTTAGAAGTCAAATAATTATAATCATGTTCTTCAGAAGAAACCCAAGTTGTAGACTTACCTTTCTTTTTTAAGTTTTTAACTTTAGACAAAGAAAGTTTATGGACAATAATCTCATAATTATTAAGCATGTTTGCTACAGCTTGATCAATTGTATACGTAAACACTATGGGGCAATATGTTGTCATCATAGTATACTTGATATCAAACATATTATTTGGAGGTGTGCCAGATAACCCTAATATATCTCCTTTGTACGATTGTAAAAAAGGAATATGTTTTGAAGTTAATGAATGGAATTCATCTAATATAATAAAATCATAGCTGTTGTCTTGTTTTACTAATGATCTATATGTACTAAATGTGATTAACTTACTCATTTCAGGGTAAATTTTTAACTCTTCTATCCAAGAACTCATAACGGATTTTTTAGGTATAACTACTAAAATTTTTTTATATTTTCTAGCAGCTATAACTTTTAAACCTAATCTTGTTTTTCCAGTGCCCATGCACATATTTACCCCACAGCGATTGTGAGGTAAAATATGTGATAGTGCTTCTTGATGAAGTGCATTTCTATTCATCATCTTTGCTTTTAGCAATTTCATCTAGAAGCTTACCTAATTTTTCAGCACTTATTCCTTCAGGAGTTATTTTTTCAAGTGCTTTAATAGCTCCTGGTATATCACCTGCCATTAAAGATTTAGCAATTGATTCTTGAAGAGCTGCCATTTCATCTAAGTGTTTAAACACTTCTCTAGCAGCAATAAATACAAGCTCATTAAAAGAGAATGTTTCTCTGATTTTTTGCGCAATATCAGATTTTTTAGCTGCGTCTGAATTTATTGCAAAATCCATGATTTGAGAAAACTTCTTGTTTACTTGATCTTTGCTAACTCCCATAGCTTCATGTAGATATTTAGCATCGCTGTTGTAAGGTGCGTTTTTTAGTTGTGACATTCTTGTCTTTTTTTTAGTTAAAATAATAAATTTGATTCCCTAGCAAATCTAGGGTTCTTGTGTATAAAATCATGACAAGATCTGCAGCAAGATAACCAAGTAGAAGTATCTAAATAATATTTAGATCTATCTTTGCCTGAATACTTGTGATGTACATCTGTTGATTTTAATGTACATCCAGGTAATCTAGCTTCACACATAGGTTTTTCTTCTAAGAAGTTGATTCTAAGCTTTCTATACTTAGCATCTTCTTGCTGTCTTTTCTTTGATGATTTCATTTTACTTGATTTTAAAGAAATTAGGTGGTAATAATCCTT
>JABSQI010000075.1 GCA_013215905.1 Legionellales bacterium
TTAATGAATTTATCGTCGTTTCCAAAATCGGTAACCCTGATCACTTAATAATTATATATATATATATTTTTTTGTATTATAAAAGTAGTTATTTGTGTGTATGCTTTTTGGTAATTTACTTTTAGTTATAATTATATATTTGTGAAATTGTGAGTAATTATTGATATTTTATACGAAGAGCTTCCTTAAGTAATTCTGTAGCTGGATTTACAAATTTTTCGTCATTAGGGCGTAAAGGATCAGCAAGATAATCTTGATAAAATTTAATTTCCGCATCAATTCCATCCGATGTTCGTATTTGCCTACCTTCATTTGCTAGGCCAATTTTAACTGATCTCTCGGTTACTGGTTTCATTCCGCCAAGAAAAGATTTTTTAGGAAATTCCCATGGATAGTTTTTTTGTCTTTCTGTAAGTGCATTAGCTCCCATGTTTTTCCTTGCTCGAGCTTTCTTTTGTTTTTTTAGTTCTTTTAAGTTGGGTGCATTATTTTTCCCTGTAGCAATAGATTTAGCTTTTTGTTGCTGTACACTTGCCAATCGTTCCTTAAGCTTTTTTAACTCTTCTGGACTAGTTGATGATTTAACTTTTTTTGGGTCAAAAGTACTTCTAACATTACTTTTAACTGCAGTACCATATCTTTGTTTAAGATTTGCAAGTTCAGCTTTTTCTTTTACAGATAGTTGTGGATTATTCTGATCTAACGCAGCTTGTTTTTCTTTTTCTTGTAGATTCTTAAATCGTGCAATATTTTTTTTGTTTTGTTCAGCTCTCATTCTGGGAGTTATTATGGTTTTGCGTTTTTTTACTTTTTGAGTTCTTTTTTGTAGCTTTGTAAGTTGTGAATTTAGATCTTCAATTATTTCTTGTTGATCTTTTATTTTCTGCTGTAAGGAATTATCTTCTTGCGCTGTTTTTTCTATTTCTTGTTGTGAATCATTACTAGATAGATCTTTATTTTGATTATCAGATATTTGAGATTCTAATTTGCTAATTGTTTCTTCAAGCATTTGTATTTGTTCTATTAGCTCTTTATTTTTATCGGTTGTGTTAGAGAGTTCATCTAATAATTCGGCAATTCTTTCTGATTTTTCTAGTGCTTCTTGTTCAAATTTTTCATCGTTTATATCTTGGTTATTACCTTGGGTTTTTTGTAACTCATTGGAATTACGCTCGTTAGCAGGTTCGAAACTCTTTGCTTTAGCGATAATTTCTCCTTTAGTTTGTATACGATTGATATTTTTACTATTAACGATAGCTATATCATCAAATTTTATATTATTCGCTTTTTCTATAGCTTCAATTTTATCTATACTATCTACTATTATTACATTTCCATCAGTAACTATTTCATCTTTAGAATAGTCTATATCCTCTAGAACAACGGCGGTTCTTCCAGTTATATTTTTATCTGCTGTCTTAGTATTTTTTGATCCTTCTATATGAACAATATCAATATCTCGCACAGGTAATTGGGTCATTTTTTTTTCACTCCAAGATTGTTTTCCTAGTGATCTTGAGCCAATATTCCATTGTAAATTTAACCCAAGATAATTGGTAAATTTCCTTTTGTTGTCATAATTTGATTCTCCTTCTAAATAGACCCAGTCAAGTATCCTAATTTTACTTCTTAAGCGTCCTCCAATAACAGAGCCTACATCCTTAGATTTAAAATAATAATATGCGGCAAACATTTCTAATCGTGGAATTTTGTAAACAGATCCACCAATTTCTAGATCAAACCCTGGTAAGGCTTGTTCAAAAATTTGTTTATTTCTTATTCCAACATTTGTGATGTTAGTTGCACTATCATATGTTGCATGGTAAATATTATAATCATTTAGTTGGTATCTTTTTTTTGAAGGAAGGTAAACATTAGCACGAATTTCTATGTCTTTTGATAAAGCTTCCATACCTATTGTTGCTTGATAAAGAATGTTATTGTGAGAGGTCTTTCTAATATCGTAAAATGCGTATTCTCCTAAAATCCAAGCTGGGTTTATGAAATATCTATATCCTATACCTATATTTCCCTCAATATGTTTTGCTGTATCCATTAAACCAATGGCTGTAAAATAAGCCAAAAATTTATCCATTTTTTGAAAAATTGGTAATACGAAACCAGCTCTTGCGATATTCCTTTGGTTTTCTTTGGTAGAGCTATAACCTAATTTTCCTGTTAATTCAATACTAGGAGTGTATCTTCGATCATTATTACTATCAGAATAAATACTGGGTGAAATAATTATAGCTAAGAATGTTGTTATATATATTAGGAATAGTTTAAGCATAAAGTTAGTAAAAATTAAATTTTATTTCAACAATCGTAATGTTTAATGTTATACATGCAAAAATCGTGCAAAATAATGAATAATTTTTAGGAAAAAAATTAATATAATCAGTATGTTAAAAATTAGTTGAGTGAGGATAAATACAATAATCTGTGATACATCTTCTATAATGCTGGGTCATTGAATTAACGAAGGGATTGTATTAGGACTATAGTACAAATCAATATTATCAAGAGTAGTTCGTTTTCGATAGTTTGAATTTTTTTTAATTTGCATTGACCAATATAATGGAATAGCAATTATATTATAAACTACGCATAATATTAATATATCAACTGCTTGATCTAAATTTACAATAGTTTCATATAACATTTTTTTGGTAAAAAATAGGAACTATAATTCATAATATTTTATATGCCTATGATTGGCAGGTACTAAATAATTTAAACTTAGAATTTCTATCTAACTCATAGGAGATTTTTTAATAGCTAATATACTGTATATTTTATCACTTTTATGAAAATTGTTCGGTTGGTGTCTTCAGATCATAACGCTTCTATAATATTTTTTATTTATATTTGTACGATACAGGATTTCCGTTGCTTTTTATAATTAATTTGCTATAACTTAATAATGACTCCAGAACAGAAAATCCTTAAGGTAATCATATTAATATCTCAAAATAAAGAATTTTTTGCAGAATTTTTAAAAGGTCAAACTGTTCAATTTAAAGAGTCTATTAGGGATCCTCATGGACTTGCTATAAGAGATAAACATTACATACGCGAATGGTATTTTGATCGAACAACTGATCCTGTAGACAAAAATAAATATCTAGACACCATGAATAATTTTTTTAAAATAATTGGTGAAGAAGCAACTATAGAATCATACAGTATTGAACAATTATTAAGCTTAGTGAAAACTCATAAAATAAAAGTAACTAGAGATAGACCTATAGATTATAAATATAATCCAAAAATTACCGCGTTTCAAAATTCACTAAACAAATGTATTAGAGGAGTTTTATCTCCTGAAAGAACCAAAAGGAGACTAAAGACACTTCCTACTATTGACCCTAAAGTATATCAAAAAGATATTAGAGTGCACGATTATGTTTGGAGTAGAAGTAATAGTGATGATCTGAAAAATTATCTTATGGACAATCCTGAGCTAGTGGATTTCTTTCTAGAAGAAAATATACAGAAAGATATAGTAGAAATGTCTGAGAAATTCTCTACATGGTGGAAAAAGAAAAAGCGTAGAGAACAATATGTTCCTAAAAATGAATCAAATACAGTTATCCCAAAACAAAGAAGTACTCTATATGAAAAACTTAGATCTAAAGCTATGCGTAAAAATCCTACGGCATTTTCAAATTTATCTAGCATTGTTGAAGATCCTGTTGAACTAGGACTAAAAAAAATACATGGAATTGTTAAAGAATTTTCTAATGTTAGAGAAAAATATAGTTCTAATAGGCAATGGTACAAGAGTTTATTTATATTAACTACTCGTACCTATAAAAGACGTACTCAACTTCGTAGTTTAGATAAAGCAGTGCAAGAGTTTATAACTGAGCCAGATTATCCTAAATTAAAAATTTTACTAGATACTATTATTGATACTAAGAAAAATATTGTTGGCGAGAAACAAAGGAAATTTGCTAATAGGGTATTTAGCAGTGCTTTAGAAAAAGTATTAGACGATTTATCAGAAAAAATTATAAATGAAATCCCTAAAGATCTACTAGTGAATATACAGGAAGCAAACCCTGACTTGTCATTTCAACTTAATACAATTTCAAATTTTAAAAAATAAAAAACATAACAATATATGTAATATAAATTTATATTTAAAATTCTAGATTGGGTGTCTTTTAGATTGTAAAAAATAAGTTATAGACAATAGTGTATTATTGTTTCTATTTATTGATAGCTTAAATAAATGATATAAATATAAAATTTTAATGAATTTGCATAAACAAAAATTATTCTTTAACTATATTTCTCCTTTTAGATATTTCTGACGTTTATTCTCGGAAAATTTTTCAATGGCATAACGCAGCATCGTACGGGGCATCTTTTTATAATGTTTAATTAGGAAAGATTCAGCTAGCTGGGCATTTTTTTTCCAGGACTCTCTTAACATCCACCCAACAGCTTTATGAATTAAATCATGTTTATCATTGAGCAATATTTTAGAAATTTTAAAAATATCTTGTAAATCAGATTTACGAATAAACCATAAATTAGTAACTATAGCAATTCTTCTAGTCCAAAGATGCTCTGATTTAGCCCAGCTATATAGTACTGCTCTATCTTTATCTATTAAATGTTTTCCAACAATATAAGGGCAGGTAACATCTACCAGATCCCAGTTATTTATGTATTTAAAATGATTTATATATAACTTATAAAAATTTTGTTTTTCGGTTATAGATTTAGATAAATCATATTTATTTATTAAAATAATTAATCCGAGCAGACGTTCTTCATGATAAGGGGATTTAATTAAATTTTTTATTAGAGTAATGGGTAAATCATGGTGATCTTTCGCAAATTTTCTGATTACTGGAACACGAATGCCAAGAAAAACATCTCCATAACCATATTCTCCCTTAGCGGTTTTAAAGAATCTTTGACTATGTTCTGCTGTTTTTTTACAGGCTAATTTACGAAATTCTTTTTGGAGCATACGATTTGTATGGGCAAATATTTACAACCTATTTTTAACTTATTAGGAATTATATTTTCATATTTCTAAATCAGATTTATAGTTTCCTAAACATGCCAAGCTATTCATTTTTGCTCTATGCAATAAAGCTTGCTGGGATTTAGCATTATTTTCAGATTTTCCTGCCCAAGTATTTAATACAGGTTCTTGTAATGCTCTACCGAAGGAAGAAGATAAAACCCAAGGTTTATTACTATTAACTTGGTTTATGGCATTTAATCTCTCGGTAGCTTGAATTGGAGTTTGCCCGCCAGATAGAAAATTTATGCATGGAATAGAGGAGGGCACTGAACGTTTCAAAATCTCAAATGTGGTCTCAGCTATCTCAGCAGTTGAACTCTGATCTTCACAGTCTTTCCCAGGTAGAACCATATTTGGTTTTAAAATGGTATATTCTAATTTAACCTTATGATATTGTAAGAATATGAATAGTTCTTTTAATACTATTTCAGTAACTTCAGCACATTTTTGTAGAGTATGGTTGCCGTCCATCAATATTTCTGGCTCAACAATTGGAACTATTCCATGATTTTGGCAAATTGTCGCATATCTGGCAAGACTCTCTGAGTTGCTTCTCACCGCAGTTGCAGATGGAGTATCTTTTGAAATGATCATCACATTTCTCCATTTTGCAAATCTTGCTCCTTTCTCTCTATAAGATACTATTCTATTACTTAATCCGTCTAATCCTTCTGTTATTTTTTCGCTAGGGAAATTTGTTAATTCTTTGGTGCCTTGATCAACTTTTATACCTATAACAATTTTTTGTGTATCTAATATTTCTGTGATTGGAATATTTTGATCATCTTTCTGATCCAATGTTTCTTCAAATAAAATTATACCGTTGATATATTTTCCAAGATCTTGGGTGTTAACTAACATACTTCTATATGATCTTCTATTTTCGAAGGTGTTTTCTAGATTGATTGAAGAAAATCTTTTTCCAATTGTCCCATTACTTTCATCAGCTGCTAAAATCCCTTGACCATTATTTGACATTAAATCAATAGTTTCTGATAACATTTTACTAGACATTATTTATTTTCTCCTATAGTAATTATGCAATTGTATCCTAAATATCTTTTAATATCTAGATTTTAGATTTTTTGGAATAGTATTTTTCTCTAAAAATACGCTTAGATTCAAATTTCATATTTTTAAGAGTCCCAACAATTTCTTCTATCATATATGGGTTACCACATAAATAAATCATATCATTATCTTTATCTAAATTGATATCATCAAAGGCTTTCTGTACATATCCTGTAAACTCATAGTTACTTGTTAAATTCTTGTGTCGACTATAATATGCTCTGAATTTATAATTAGTAAATTTATCAGTTAGACGCAGGAAGTCAGCAGGATATAGAAGCTCATCAGGATTTTGTACTCCTTGCAGGATAATAGTTGAATGGTTTTGATCTTTTAAATTATCTGCAATTCTATTTAACATACTGCGATATGGAGTTATCCCTGTTCCTGTTCCAATAAAAATATACCTTTTAGGCAAAAGTGTTTGATTGTCAAGAATCAGCTTTCCATAAGGACCTGATGCCATTACTGCGTCTCCTTGTTGCAGATTAAATAAAAACTTAGCTCCTGGTCCTTCTTCTACAAATGTAGCTGCAAATTCTATTATATCTGTAGGTTTATCCTCATGGATAGTGGCTATACTATAGCTTCTTTTTATAGGTTGTCCGTCATCTTTATTAAAGTGCAAAGATATAAATTGACCTGGGATGAATTTAAATTCAGGGTTATCTGTGATTTGAAAAGAAAAATGTTTAACCTTAGAGGTGAGCATTTTTGACTCAAGAAGTTTTAGTGTGAATACAGGTTTTTGCATAGTACTAACTGATATTATAAATTAAGTATTTATATTGTAATATATGCCGGTGAAATAAACAAATTCATATTTTAATTATAAATTTCCTCCGGAATTATTTGTTGGAATTTGTTATGATGCACAGCTATAGAAACTATGTTAGGATTAATAGAAAAAGAGGGATTAATTTATGGTTGCAAGGATATTATATCTATTAGTATTGATTAATTTTTATAACGTAAGTTATGCTGATGACGCCAAATTTTTAACTGCGATTAGTAATAGTGCTCATGAATTATACCTCGACTTACAACTCGTAAATCTAAAAGTAAATAAGACTTCAGAGCAAACCGATGAGTTATACATGTCGATAGCCACTTTTCCTTCAGAAGGTAGGACTGGACACTATTTAATTCCTTCTGCGCCAAAATATTGGTTATCTTCTCATGTTAATAAGATTAATAAATTGTCTTTATGGCACGGTATTTTAGGTAAAGGTAATAAGATTACAATTCAATTGTCTTTGATTGAGAAAGATCTTCCTCCATTTGATGCTGATGACTTAGTTGGAACTATTGTGGTGAAGGACAAGTATATTGATGGTAAGTTATTTTTTGAATTGAGCATACTTTATACTAAAAAAGACAAGCTTCCAAAAGTAGCAGATAATGATTCTGGCATAGAAAATAATTTAATGGCAAAAAAATATTCATTAATTTCTGATGATGCAAATTATGATGCCAAATTGTCTTTTATTACTTACTCAGAAGATTCGTACATAAACAAGTTTAGTAAAGTAAATCCTGCTAAAAAATAGTGAGCATAAAGGGTCAATAATATGCATGTTTATTATTTTTATGTATAGTATTATAAATAATAATTTGTATTGCTTTTACCAGAGATAAGCTTTTTTAACTATTTATTATTGGGGTTATTATGCAAATATCTTATGAATATTTTTCAAAGATTAATGTACGTTCTGCAACAATTG
>JABSQI010000076.1 GCA_013215905.1 Legionellales bacterium
AATTATGGGGATGTTAATAAATGGTAAATGGGTTGATAAATGGTATGATACTGTTAAAACACAAGGTAGGTTTGTTAGAGATAAATCATTATTTAGAAATTCTTTA
Source organism: Legionellales bacterium (assembly GCA_013215905.1). Next base: position 107 of record JABSQI010000076.1, read on the forward strand.
AATACTGATACTTTCCCTATAGAAAAATCTAGATATCATCTTATTGTATCACTTGCGTGTCCTTGGGCACATCGTACAATAATTTTCAGAAAATTAAAGAAGCTTGACGAATGTATAGGGATATCTATTGTAAAACCTAAAATGGATTCAAATGGATGGGAATTTTCTTCATCTGAGATTTTTTTTAAAGACAATAAATATTTACATGAATTGTATACAAAGTCTGTGGCTAACTACACTGGTAGAGTAACAGTTCCAGTTTTATGGGATACAAAAAAAAATACTATTGTAAATAACGAATCTGCAGAAATTATCAGAATGTTTAACAATTGTTTTAATGAAATTTCTAATAATTCTTTAGACTATTACCCCAAAAAATATCGTAGTCAAATAGATAAAATAAATAAATTTATTTATAGTAAAATTAATAATGGAGTATATAAGGTTGGGTTTGCTACAAAACAAAATATATATGATAAGGAAATAAAGAGGTTGTTTAGATCTATTGATTTTTTAGAATCACTTTTAGCAAAACAGCGCTACCTTATTGGGAATAATTTAACAGAAGCAGATTGGAGATTATTTACAACTCTAATAAGGTTTGATCATGTATATGTTGGTCACTTTAAATGTAATATTAAAAGGGTATATGATTATCCCAACCTCTTTAATTATTTAAAAGATCTATATCAGCATCCTGGAATAGCAGAAACGGTTAATTTAGAACATATAAAGCAACATTACTATACTAGTCATCCACTTATTAATCCTAATAGAATAGTGCCATCAGGCCCAGAGGTTGATTTTACTAGCACACATAATCGAGATAAATTCTAAAGGCTAGTAATTTTGCTAATAACTCTAAATGAATTAATGTTAGCTAATAATATTTTATTATAAAAACACTTTATTGAAATAAAATTTTCTGTTATAAATATTTTTATTTTCTGTAATAGTGTTTTATTACAGAGCTAAGTATAATTTATCAGTAATGTTTACTAGTATTGGAAAAACAAATGAAAATATTATCTATAATACCTATCGCCAGTAATAGGCTTAACAATGCTTTTGCAGAAATTTTTGCAAAAGCTGTCCGTCCAGGTACGGAGGTTCATACAGTTAATATTAGAAAGGGAGCTTTAGGCATAAAAAATAGAATTGAGTCTTATGAAAGTTCATTAGAAGTTATAAATATGATAAAAGATGCTGAGGCAAAAGGCTATGATGGGGTTCATGTAAATATTATGTTTGATCTTGCAGGGACGGAAGTTGCAAGGGAGATAGTTAGAATTCCAGTATTAGGAGCTTTTAGCCCTAATATTACAACCGTTATGGCATTAGCAAGAAAATTTTCAATAATAGCTGTTGCTGAATCTGAAGAAAGTATTTTTATAGAGCATTGTAGAAGTTACGGGGTCAGTGAGAGTTTAGCTTCAGTTCGTTCTCTAAATATCATACCTCAAGATATCAATAGTGAGAGTAATCCCAAAATTATAAATCAAATATGTCAATTGAGTTTAAAAATAATTCAAGAAGATAAAGCGCAAGCTATAGTTCTTGGTTGTACAGCGCTATTTGATTGTGCGAAACCGGTGGCTGATTTTCTAGAAAAAACATTAAATAAAAGAATACCTGTTATTGATCCAAATGCTATTTCTATATCTTATTTAGAGATGTTGATAAGAAATAATTTATCTCATTCACAAGCAACATATTCTATATAATAGTATCTATTAGTTCAGATTTAGAATTAACATTTAGTTTATTTTTGAGATTATTAAAGTGGCTTTCTACTGTTCTTCGTGATATTCCAAGTAAATCTCCTGTTTGGTTAGCAGATTTTCCTTGATGGTATAATTGTAAACATTGCCACTCCCTTTCGGTGATATTTTTATCTTGATCTAAAACATTTAAGGCGTGTAATGTTGCAACTAGTCTATCTTTTTCAGAGACATATTGATAATCTTCAGTGACAAAATAGTTATCTTTTTTTGCCGAAACATCAAATTTACGTTCTTTAAAATATTCAATCACATGTATATTATCTTGCTTAAAATGATGAATGAACTTCTTTACCAAGTTAATATTATTAGTTAATTTGTCGTATATTTCAGTTGTATCTGAGCTAAAAGTATAATATCTATAAGTATCTTCATCTATTTTTTCTGCAAATGAAAAACCATGCCATAAATCAAAAGTCTTGCCGAAAATTGATTCTTCATTATTTTGTAAAAATTGCACTCCTTCATTGGAACATAGATTTAGAAATCCTTCCGGGAGATTTTTGGCATAGGAATATCTTTTATCGAAAATGAATCCATGTTTATCTATAAATTTTTCACCAAAATCTGGTCTGTTTATTGCAATGAATGCGTGTCCTTGGCTATCAGCTTCTATTATTCCGCATTGGGTTACTTTTCCTAAGACTGGACGGGATTTTTCACACCATTTGTCGAAATGATTTGTAAATTTTTCATAGCCATGAAAGAAAGTTTGTTCAAAAGACATGATACTACTCCTTGTCGAGGACATTAATTATATTCCATGATATATATTTTAGTTAATTTGGATATATAATTTTATCCGTAAAAATAACAGAGTCGTTATTTAATTAAATAATAGTATCACAAAAATCGATTAATTTCAGTAGGTTGAATTGATATAGGTGTTTTGCTTACAAAAATTTAATACGATGAACTATAAGAAAGACTTTTTTGTCTGTATCGCATATTAATAAAAGTAGTTACTAATATTGGTAATATGGATACAACAACAATTGCTTGTTGTAAGCCTGGGAATTTATATTTTGCACTTAGCCATACTCCAATAAGAACAAAAGACCATCCTAGTAAAATACTAAAAAATATATAGTTTTCATTGAATTTAGTTTCTTGTTGGTTGTTATTTATCCTATATATTGCATAAGCTGATAATGGGATCAGGATATTCATTTGGCCAAAGCTAGAATGTACTAATGGTACTAGATAATTAGTTAATTCCAGATATTTTATCCAATATAGTGCACTTAATATTGCAAGGATACAAATTGTAAATATTGTTAAATATCTCTTAAATTTCCTATAAGGTAATTTTTGAAAGCTACTTTGAAAAGTATTTTGATCAGATAAGGCATGGATGATAGCTATTATTGCTACATCTGCTGAGGAAAATAGTGCAGAAGCAAACCCAACAACTACTATCGGGAAAAGTATGGTTGCAGTAAGTTCTGAAGTATTTCTGGCAAAATATAGGAATTTTTCTAATTCAGTAATATCGTATCCCTTTGTTCTAAGTAATACAAAAGAAATTATAGGAACTGTCCAAATAAATAGTGTTTTCCAGGTTGCTCGTTTTAAACCTTTCCAGGCCTCATCTACAGATGAGCTGGCCACTATTCTTTGCCAGCCTGTTAATTGAGTGAAGGGTCCTGTAATATTTGTAAAGAGAATTTGGATCACGAAAACTAATGCCCAGATAGGGCTGACATTTACAAAATAAAATGAATTAACATATGTTTTTGGAGTATCAGAGTAAGGTAATAGAATGCTAAAGAGAAATATTGTTGTAATTGCTAAAAGCATTAAAGATAATTGCCATTTATCAGTTTTAACAATAGCTTTGTATCCACCAAGACGAATATAAAGCAGGACTGTAATTCCTATTATAAAAAACGCGAGTGTTTGCCAAATGGCGCTTTTTGGCATAAAAAATGTTAGAATGATTGTACCAACATATAGTTCTATAAATGCTAAACCAATATAACTTACAATTGTAATCGCTGTTATTGCTCTTGCTATTTTTTTGCTAGGAAATACTGTAGATACTAGGTCAGAGATTGTTCGGCATTTACTGAAATCAACATTACATTTTCTTACTGTATAAAAGAAAATATATTGTCCAAGTACAAAACCTATAGGGCAAGCTAATAAAAATAGGCCGTATTCTTTTTGTGTTGATATAAAAAAGACAAGTACAGTTGCTAGTGACATGCTACTTGCTGTGAATGTATTACCAAATTGATTCTTCGATAAATTTCGGTTCGACAGAGTAAATCCTTCCATATTAAGGTTTTCTCTATTTATCCTATAGGCACAAGTATAAAAGACCAGACTTGATGTAAGAAGCCCAATTAAAGAAAGTATCTCTGGTAATAAAATAGACATTCGCCTCCCTGTTAATTATAAGATATTACAACAAATAATTTATAACAAAATATGGAATTATTTTGCTAATAAAAGTTGTAATTTCCCCCCAACTGTTTGTGCTCTATCGGCTAGATCGCCAGTCCAATCTATTAGTTTATATAAAAATATGCATTCGATAGGAAGCAGGGTTTGTTCTATAGCAAATATTTTATTTCTAATAGAAACCTGAGTATGGTCTGTAATTCTTTCAATTTCATCTAATTTAACTATCATTTCAGAGATAATATTAATTTCTTTACCACTGAATCCTGTTGCTAGTAGCTCTCCAAGTTCCTGAATAGCAATATTAGCTTGTAATGAAGCTGATACAGACTCTTCAATAAATGATTTATATAAATTTTGGATTTCAGATGGGATAATAATTTTTCTGCCTATTATAATTCCTGCTATGTCTTCTGATTTATTAGCAATGCGGTCTTGTGCATCCAAAATCCCTAAAATATCGGCTCTGGGAATTTGGGAAAACAAGCTGCGAGGTAAGTTTAATTTTAAATCTTTTTTAATGACATCTGCGTCATGCTCAAATTTGCATATTTTAATGTGGGATTTTTGAGCTGTCTCCCAGTCTTCTTTTAAGACACTTTCGATAAAAGGAATTAATTCTTTTGCACACTCTGTTGCTGTTAACATATGTTTTTGCAATGGTTCTATCGGAGATTGTCCAAAAATATTCGATAAACTAACAGACATATCTAAAATCCTATATTTGGTTAAATTATAATATTGCTAATTTAGTATGTACTACTACTTAACCTTTAAACAATTTGCTGAATAATATGAATTATCATTGTACTTAACAGAGGTAGGTAATGCAGCTCCCATGAGACAGATACTCGTTATGACAAAAATAAAATAATTTTTATAATTCATTTCTTTAGCTCTTACAAAAAATTGATGTTTACAGATTTTAACTTATATAGTTATTTATTAAAAGCAAAAGCTGTAGTTAAAATATTCATTTTGATAAAAATATAGCGTATTAGTTATTAAAGTTGTTTTTTGGTAATTATATTTTACTTTTTCACAATATTATTATTGAGTCCTTTGGAATTTTTTACTGCACTTTATTAATTATTACCAAAACTATTTTAGCTATTAACAATTTTCATACTTACAATTAATTCTGCCAGAATAATTCTTAGTATTATTTAGGCTCGCTAGATATGAGCTCTAGGATGGCAATTGTTTAAATATTAACTAAATCATTTCATAATTTTATTCTAGGCTAGACTTATCTATATAGGTTAATCAGACGTTAAAGGAATAGTTGAGTGCCTGAAAAACAAAAGCCAGATAATTTCCATGGAATAGGAATATTAATTGATCCTAGGACACAAAAACCTTTTAAGGGTAAAATATTTGGATCACAACAGCCAGGTTATGATAATGCAGGTGATATTAATGATAATATGATGTTAGCTAACATATTGAATTCGCAATTACCATTGAATGAACTTCAACGTAAGTTCAATATTGATAATGAATTGTTGCAACAATTGCAATATATAAAAGAAGAAGATATAGGTTGTATTTATAGTTTATCTAATGAAGAAAGCGACAGAAAGCCAGCTTTATTAAAGAAATTATGGGAGACTTATTTTGGTATTCAAAATAAAAGCAATTTTTACCATACAGAGCTTTATCATGATGGACAATTTATATCTACAGCTATAGAAGATTTTAAGCCTCCTAGCCTAGCACAATTATTGGCAATAACAAGAGACTCTGTAAAAATGGTCAGGTCAGGAGAAAATGTTCTGGTTCATTGTGGTTATGGTGCTGGTAGAACTGGTACAGTTTTGTCTGCTATATATATGGCTGTATCTGGTTGTAATGATAAAGATGCAATAAAATATATTAGAGCAAACTATAATGATGAAGCTGTTGAGAGGACGGAGCAAGAAAAAGTCTTGGCTGAGTTTCACCAAGAGTTAGGATTAAAAGCTATTGAGTATTTAAAAAAGAATTTTGCTAGTTCACACAATTCCTCAGAAATTATTGCTATATTATCTGACTATAGAAATGAATATATAGATAATACAAATGAAAATTTAGTTAATGATACCTCTAATCTGATTTTAGATGAGCTCAGAAAAAATCCGGCATTGGTAAATAGTGATTTTCTGAAAAATTTACCTATAACGATAAAAAATAGTGTTGAAAATAAATTACCAGATATTGCAGTTAAAAATACTAGTATCTTATTACAAACAGTTCAAGAAACTACAAAAAAATAGATTCTATTATTGAAATAAACTCAGAGAGTGCTTCAATTAGAAAATTATCTCTTCCAAATGATTTTAAGATTTTATTTGTTTTGCAAGATAAAATACGGCAGAAATTACAAAAAATCCAAAAATTAGAAAATTCTAATAGTTTAGATCAGAAAACTATTAATGATGAACTCATCAATATACAGAAATTCAATAAAGTTATTAGTAACTTAGAGAACAAAATAAATATCTATAAAAAAATACAAAATCTTATTGATAAAGTACAAATAATTTCTGGTCAGATCCCTAAATCTAGAGATAAAGTAATAGAAGAATTAACAGACCAGGGTAGTAACATGAAGATTCTTCTAGAGGGGGAAAAAGATAGTTTATGGAAAAAATTTAATGCAGAACAGGCTATTGCACAATTTACATTAGATGTTAAATTATTTGAACAGAATGTAAATGATTGTTGTCAAAAATTAGAAAAAGATATCAGTAATAATAAACAGAATGAAATGCTTTTTAAAACAATAGTAAAAGCTATATATGGGCAGCATGAACAATATAAATTAGAGGCCAAAAATAGTAAATTTCCGTTAAACAGAAATAGAAAAGAAACTATTAGTAATGTAGAGAAAAATTTAAAGCGTATTTCTGATAATCAAACCTTATCACCAGAAAAAAAACTAAGATTAATTATAGGACTATTGGAAAAACATAAAAAAGCTGTAGCTCATAATGAGGATAATAAGGGTATTTTAGCTAGACTAGGTAGTAGAAATAAAGACAAAGGAAGCAGATTAGTATCAAAATATGATACTATTTTGAAATTTTCTAAAGAGCAGTTTAATAACCAATTAAATGAATTAGATGATTATGCAATTAAAAAGGTAATGCAAGAATATAAGAAGTTTGAAGCAGATGAGGAATTCAAACAGATAACTAGAAACCTTGATATTTAGGGTGATTTAGAATATTAGAAAAAATTGTTATCACTAATATTGCAATTGGAGATAATCAGTAAATAATAATTTAAATAAGATTTACTTTGAATATTTTCTGGCGGTGTTTTATTATTGCACATGTGTGAGCTAGCATAGATTAATTTAATCATAACAATAGTAAACATAACGTGTAACTTAATCATGTGAATAATGATCATAATATTTAATTTAATTATTGTAATATTAATCATAATGTGCAACTTAATCATGACAATTGTAATCATAACGTACAACTTAATCATTG
>JABSQI010000077.1 GCA_013215905.1 Legionellales bacterium
GGTAAATGATGCTGCTATGGTACTACAAGAATATGGCTACGATAAAAAATAAACGTATGTTCATATCTAGTCTTGCTCCAAACAATTGTTTTTGTATTTACAATCACGATGTTTAGTAGTACCACCAAATACATTTTTCGATAGCAGGATATAATGCTTTCTCTTTATCAGTAGTGATTTGTGACGGTGTAAAGCCAGAAGTCTCATGAGCTTGATTGAAAAAATTCTCAGCTGATTGTTAGTCACGTGTATTACTTAGGCATACATCCACAAGATTACCTTCTTTATCAATAGCTCTATACAGATAACACCATTTGCCTTCAATCTTAAGATAGGTAGCATCAACATGCCACTGTTTACCTGATTTGCCTTTACGAGCTTTACGAATTTTCAAGCCTAATGCAGCTGCAAAAATTTGTGACCAATTATGGACAGTTTGATGACTCAGCTTAATTCCACGAATAGACATTATTTCAGTAAAATCATCTAAACTTAATTTAATGTATAGTATAATATTTGTGCTTATAGAGATAATATTTGTACTGAATTTTGATAGAACCGGATTAATCACCAAGTTCCCACGTAGCTTCCTTTCTTGTACATTACTTTTAAGAAAAAATTGCTATTATATAAGACATGCCTAAAAAAAAATTGAAATTTATTCCAAATAGTATTCTAGAAAATGAATTGTTAGATTTAAACATTCCATACGATCCTTTAAGAGTAATTCAAAGAAGCATTAAGCCCCAATATCTTGTATTTGAAGGAGGAGGAGTAAAAGGAATAGCCTACGTTGGTGCACTAGAAGAATTAGAGAAAAATAAAATGTTATCAGATGTGCAATCTGTTGCGGGGAGTTCAGCTGGAGGACTCACAGCTTTTTTACTTGGCCTGGGGCATACTTGTCAAGAGATACGAAAAATCATGGAAGAAATAAATTTTGAGGACTTTGTTAAAGATAGTAAAAGACATTGGTTTGATATTTGTGGAATTGGGAGTAAAGTTAAAAAAATTTATAATTTACTGGCAAAGGATACACATGGACTTTCTTCTGGAGAGGGATATACAAGATTATTAGAAAATATTTTACTTGCACAATTTGAATCAAAATTTGGTAACTTAGAAATTTTAAGGAAATATTTCAAAAATCGTGACAATATTGAATATTCCAAAGATATTAAAGAACTAGTAAAAGGGATAACATTTTCTGAATTTGATAGAATAAAAGAAGATCATAAAGAAACTGGTTTTATTGATATGAAATTTACTGGAACTAATTTAACTCAGAAAGATAGGAGAGAAGTTATTTTTGGTAAAAAACCAGGAGAAAGCCCAAATTTTAGTATAGTAAAAGCAGCAAGAATAACTGGATCATTCCCAGGAATGTTTGCGGCTGTTCCTGTAGATAATCCCCAATCAGGAAAGCCTGACCTTTATGTAGATGGAGGAGTTAGTAATAATTTTCCTACTGATATATATGACGATATTGATTATGTGCCAGAAGGATATGAACTAACTAACTTAGGAGCTAATCCTGCGATGTTAGGTTTTCTTATTGATGATAAAACAGAAATGAAATCAAAAATATGGGGGCAATCAGTTGTTGAAGGATCGAATAAACGTGTATCTTTAAAAAATTTCATTAAAAAAATTATAGAAGCTATGCAAGTAAATAAATATGCAATTAAAAGGCATGAGATGCATATTATTCAAATAGATGATCAAGATATCCAAACATTACAATTCAATTTATCAAAAGCAGAGATAAATAAATTAGTATATTCTGGGAAAAAAGCAGCTGGATTATGGAATGATTTATACCATGCTGATGGGATTTATAATGAATATAGATATAAAAATTTAAAAGAAAAATATAGTGAGTTGAAGCAGGGTGAGATAGTAGAATGTTTTGATATGTTTATAAAAATATATAACGATATTGAAGAAAACATAAAAAACATCTGGAAAAAAATAAGATCCCAAATCTACAAAAAAACAATCAAAAACAGAAAGAAAACAATCGATTATAATAAAAAGATACTTATAAATTTAGGATTAGAAAAATATTTGCCATTATTAAATACATCTGCTGGAAGAAAGAAATTACAAAATTTCGCTGATGACTCAGACAAGATAGAGGTTCTTATTGATAAAAGACAGAGAGAAAAAGCAAGTTCAATTATTTCACATTTATTGCATCATCATAAGGGACTATTAGAAATGCATAACCATTTAAATAAGTCATATAGGAAACTTGATAAGGTCAATAATAGATTGGGGCAAATAGAAAAAGAGATATTTACAATATTTCGGATTGCTAATATACCAAAAATAGGGTATCAAGGGATGTTTTTGCGGGATAAATATGAAGAATATGTTAGTAACAAAAATTTTGAAATAGAAAATATTAAAAGAAAAAAATATATTTTACAATCGGAAAAAGCAAATCTAGAAATCCAAAAAAAAAATATAAAAAAACAAGAACTAATTTCTTTTGATAAGCAGCTTCTAAAGTTAGATATTGTAATTGATAATAGTATTAACCTTGCATTAGATAGTTTCGATAAAAACTCAAAGATACTAGATAATTTGATTAAATTAAATAGAGAAATTATAGTTGAAAATTATAAGACCATAGAATTTTTGAAAGATGATATAGAGATTAATAAACTCATTAAAAATGCTATGGCTGAGAACAAACAGCTGGTAACAAATGTAAAGAACAAGGAAAAACTAATGAGGAATTTATAAAAAAGAGTCAAGAAAATAAGACAAAATTACTGAAAAATATTAAAAAATTTATACCAAATACTGAATCTGCTAGATATAAAAACATAGAAAAAACTATCTCTAATTTCTATATGGGAAATTATAAAATTATAGAATTTTTGACAGATGATATAAAGATCAATGAACTTATTAAAATAGCAATAGCTGAGAATAAGGAGCTAAGAAGCAAGTCAAATATATCTAAAGAACTAATGCTAAGAAAATCCCAAATAAATAGAAAAAATTTACTAAGAAAAATTAAAATGATTTTACCAGATGATGAATCTGGCAGGTATGAAAATATAAAAAAACTGTATCTATGATATATAAATCAAAAGAAATAAAAATAAGACCAAAGAAAAAAGTAATACTTCCTATAATTTCAAATATTAAGTCAGCTGAAAAGGAGATAGATTTATTATCTAAAGACATCTATAAATTAGAACAAGAGAATCATAGTTTTTTCAAAAACAAGCAGTTTTGTGAGAAACAAGTCAGATATTATAAAGCTATAACGCACACATCTAGTGTTGAAACATTACAAGATCTTTATAAGCTAAATAATGATTTATTGAAATACATTGATGATAAAAGTAATTTTTTCACAAAAATCTTAGAAAAATTTTGTAAATCTAAAAATAAATTTAGCAAATATTCAATATTTAGCAAGGCTCATTATATAAAAACAGCTAGGGAAAGTCAAAAAAAGGTTAGTGAATTGATACGTATATCAAGGAATAATTGGTCTATAAATCAAATGAATAGGTGCAAAAAGGAACTTATGAATTACATGATAATTACAAGATCAGGCCTTGAACCCAATGATTCTGTTTATTGGCATGATAGTTATAATCAGATATTAGAAATATTTAAAATATTAGACGAAGCAGGATTGCCACAAAATGATAAAGAAAATTATCTGAAAATATAGAAAATAATAACAGTATTCAGAATGTCGGAATAATATATATGAACCCAACTAACTTTAGGTAAATATATTTTTCTATTATCAATCTTAAAACCTTGAGGATATCTAAAACAATTATGGATGCCTTTCTTTCTTAATTTAGATATTCGCTTCGATGGTTGTTTTTTTATCAAAGTCATTTTTGAATGCCTGCTCTAAATCTTTTAGCTTTTTTTTACACACTAACTAATATTCTATCCTGTTTCTTTGATTCTCCATAGTTCTTGATAAGACATTTTTTTATCTCAAGTTGCACAATTAATACATTTTGTTTAATATATGGGTTGTTGTTTTGTGATAGGTTAAAAAAACATCTTATTAGAAAGTAATCTATAATTATTAATGAATCTTAACTTCGGCGCCATAAAAGAATGCTATTTATATTATTCAAGTCTTAACTATTGCCGATATATTTCAAATGAATTAGGAGACAAAATAAATGAGTAATAAATTATGTGTATGGGCAAGAAGCTCAGAATATTTTAGTGAGATGCATCATTTATTCAAAGGAGCCGTAGAGTATCTTCATGAGATATATGGGAAGTGTGATAATGAGCTTAATTTAGCTAAAGGACAATATGCAATATATAATTCTAATAACTTGAACTTATGTTGGAAGCCGTCTTTAGTACATAAGAGAGAAGGTACAATTGTGTCATCATCAGTGCCTTTAATATGTTTGGATAAAAAAATAGAATCAGAAAAAGAATATATAGACTTTGTATTTGATGCGACCAAAAATAAAGAGGGGTATAAAAGAATATTCCCAAGATATTTTGCTGCAAGAGTAAATAATGATGGGATGGATATTTTTTGTGATCTGCATGGTTTTGCTCATTGTTTTGTAACAATGAATAAAAAATTTGTTGCAGTGTCAAACCATATAGGAGCCCTGGCATATTTTACCGACTCTATTTTAGAGCTGAATCACTATGGAATTCATCTGTTTGCAAATGTAGGTTGGTATTTTACAGATACAAGTCCTTATAAATCAATTAACCGCATTAATCCAGCTACGGTAATAAATTGCACTCCGCATCAAGTAAAAATTAGTAAATGGCATGATATAGGAGAGCTAGTAAGCCCTATAGGTAAAAGTTTTAATGTTAGTAATATTAAATCTGAGTGGGATATAGTTATGAATAATGTCTCAAACATAATTTCTAACCCCCCAACTTTACATTTATCAGGTGGTAAAGATTCCAGGATTACTGCAGCTGCATGGTTATCTTTGAAAAAACCTTGCATAATTTCCACTACTGCAATCATTGAAATAGAAGGAGAAATTGCTACTAAGTTGTTAAGTACTTATCCTGGGCAGGATAAATTAGAAGATTTAGGAATAATTCATAATATATATAAATCGTCATCATCAATATATGTAAATAAACAAACTCTTGAAGAAAGAATTAGAAAAAGTTTACTTCATAAAAATGGGGAGTGGCTACCTCATTTAATAAAATATGATATAAGTCTTTATAAAAGTTCTAGGGTAATTTTTTCTGGTATTGATGAAGGGTCTCGTACTGGCCATTCGTATCTATCGGAATATAATTATAATAATGCACTAGCAGACAGGTTTTATTTTGAACATGCCTTAAGTGGATGGCGTGCACCGAATGATTCTTACTCTGATATCGGGTTATATTTAGAAAAAATAATGATGAGCAAATATCGTGATGAATGTTTATCTTTAGGACTTGATAGGTTTAGCATGCACCATTATTTCCATTATATTGAAAGATTTCGCAGATGGGGCAGTGCTGCTTTAAGATCTGAAAATTTTAATTTATTTGCTTCTCCTGCTATGATTAGAGAATGTTATAATGCATCCTCAGAAGATAAACGTTCAAGTAAAATATCTCGACAGCTTACCAATGAATTATTACCACAATGGAAAGATATTCCTTATTACAGCGGTACTGCTACTGATACAGAATCCTACAGAGATAATAAATGGACGGTATGTCATACTGACCCTGAGTTTATAAAGAGGATAGTGTTTGATGGGAATTTTTATAAAGGTTACTTAAAGCCACAAGGAGTCTTAAGGACATACGAAAAATGTATTAATAATGAAGGTTTTCTTCCTGATGAAAGAGTTTTAATTGTGGCAGGAGTACTTGAGTTATTATGGGAGCATTATACTGAATTATCATACCGCATAGATAAGTATAGAAATAAATATTATTACAGTAATGTTGAAGTCAAGGAATATACAGAGGACAGTTTTCAAAAACAAGCCCATTTAATAGATATTGAAGATGAAAATTTATCTGTTAATGATAAATATAATGAGGCTCAAAAATTTTGGGATAAAGAGTATTACAAAGAAGCTGTGTTACTGCATCAAAAAATATATACTTCTTATAAAGAAAAATATTCAGCCTTTAGATGTGGAATAGCATATCTCTATGGCTATGGGGTAAAAAAGAATGCGAATATTGCTGCAACGTATTTGTTTATACCTGAACTAGATAATGACAGATATACTTTATATTATAGAGGTTTAGTATTTTTGGATAAAAATTATCATGGCTATAATATTAATAAGGGGATAGAGTTACTTCAAAATTCTTATGAACTTGGGGTAAATGATGCTGCTATGGTACTACAAGAATATGGCTACGATAAAAAATAAACGTATGTTCATATCTAGTCTTGCTATTAAAATATCTATCAACGGCTTGTTGATCACGGATATTGCTTGAATAGATATTAATAATATTACCTAGTTTATTACCACTAATAGATATTATTTTAGCCTAACATTCTATGTGGTTTAATTTAATTTTGGTGATTTTATCATCGTATTACGATTAATCAATATCTTATTATATATTTTATAAAAAAGAATTGTAAATGCTCCATTTCCAATAACATTTATAGAAGTAGTTACACAATCCAACATAATATATAAAGCAGTAATTAATGACAACATTACTGGTGTAAATCCCATATATTTTTCCAGTATAGGCAACATAACAAGAATACCTCCACCTGGGACCGAAGCAACCGCAAATTTTGCTATGACAAAATATACTACAAATATTAACAATGATTCTATATTAGGAATAGGTAACCCAAAAGTCTTCAAAATAGCTAGAGCAAAAATTGGTATAGCAATACAATCACCAATGAGATGAACGTTTACAGTAGCAGGTATAATAAGCTTAGGGAAGTCACTATTATTTATATTTTTCTCACTTGCTACTAGAGTTAACGGTAAAGAAGCTATGCTAGACATAGTAATAAACCCAGTGACCCCGGCAGGAATAATATTCTTTATAAATCTCAAAAAATTCGAAATATTGAATTTTGAAGCTATACCATATAGTAAAGAAACATATGTAATTTGGAATATTATTATTAAAGCAAATATTGCTGCATAATTTTTTACGGATATATAAAGCATTTCATCATATTGTAATTTTAATATAAATCCAAATATAAATAATGGAATTATAGGAATAAAGATTTTATATAAAAAAATGTTTACATATTTATCTAAGATAGCTGATATTTTTTTACTTATATTCTGGGAAACACAAGAGAAAACCAACCCTACTAGTAGACCTAAAAAAAGCATTTTTTCATTACTAACAATTTTAGGTAAAGTAACATTTATAGATGGCGATAATTTACTTATAAAATTAAAAGAATTAATTGAAACAAATTTATTATTAATAATTGAACTACTAAGTAAAACTGATGTTAATGTTGTTATAAAGTTAGATAATAATATTACTGGTAATATTAGC
>JABSQI010000078.1 GCA_013215905.1 Legionellales bacterium
AGACGCTTCTTGCATTCTTATGCAGTTGGCATTTGCTATATCTAGAAGTGAATCTCTTTGATTAGATTCTTTAAAATTAGAGCCACCAAGATCATTATTAGATGAGCGATAAATATTCTCTAAAGTTACAGTATGTCTTAGGTTTCTGATCTTAATAAATAGATTTTGATCTCTTAATACAAATCTTGCAATATCTTCTATAACTCTTGCGCCTTCTTTGAATCTATTGATATTTGCATCAATAATATATTTTCTACCAGGCAAAATGTTATTGTTTACTAGAGCCATTTTTAATAATTCGAAGCTATTATATTAGTTATGAATACTACTATTTTTTTTAGACATAATACTAAGTGCTATATTAGCTGCTTGTTCTCCTGATAATAGCATTCCACCAAATGTTGGTCCCATGCGTGGCAACCCAAACTTTTCAGAAACAGCCATGCCAGATACAATCAGATTAGGAAATATTTCTTGTGTATATTTAACTATAGATTTTTCAGAATTTTCTATCCATAAAGGACCCATGCCTTTTGTATCTAGTAAATTTCTTTGATTTAACAGGCGACAAATTGATGCACTGTGTCCTGTTGCATCTATTACTAGTTGAGATTCGATTATTATTGGATCAAGACAGGTTATTAGTTTAGGAAGGGTTGTAACTGGAGTCCAGTTGATCACAAGTCCCTTTAGCTCTTTATTTTTAACCATAACATCTTCTACTATAGTCATATTTAAGAATTTAACTCCTGCTTCACATGCTGCCTTGATTAGGCCAGAAGCAAAATCTGGTGCATCAGCAACAAAGAGACCTTTTTCTATCTCTTTATACGCTATATTAAGATCAATAAGAAATTTTTCAGCCGGAGATCTAAGGGTAATTTTATTCATAAGATACCCTCCTATCCACATACCACCACCTAAAAAATTATTTCTTTCGATTATTGTTGTTTTATAATTATTCTGAGCAAGTATTCTACCTGCTATTAATCCTGCAGGACCTGCTCCTGCTATTATGATATCTGACTCAATAGCATCATAGAGATGTTTATGGTATTCAGAAACAATTGCACGACTAATATTTTTTTCTTCTATATTTGCAAACATTTTTCACTCCTATTTATTTTTAAAGATGAGGGTTCAGTTGTATTTAATAAGCTTAAATCTGGGGAGAACTGACTGGTAAAACACATATTATGGTCATAATTTTTATCTATTATTTCTAATTTTTTTGAATATTTACTAACCTTTTCCCAATCTCTTTCTATATTTTTTAGTTCACGTGAAAAAAACGGTAGTGTATGAAAAAATATTTTTTGATATAAGGTTGAATCTAATTTTGGTTTTTGTTGTAAAAATATTTCAAAAGCTAGTTCAGGTTGTTCTCTTGTAAATAGCATCCCTCGATAAGTTGCTTGCATGAAATTTTTAATTAGATTCGGCTCTTTTTTAATAAATGTTTCATGAGCTATAAACATTATAGAGCAGAAGCAACAGCAGCCTAAATTTGCCAATAAATCTATTCTTAAGAAATCTACCTTACTACATTTTTCTTTTACTTCTAATAATTGAAAGCATGATAAACCTATTGCTGCATCAACTTGATGAGAGAGTAGAGCATGTGCCGCCTCCATCCCAACTCTAACAGTCTCATATTTATTTTTGTCGATCTTGGCATTCTGAGCTATATTATCTATCATTATTTTTCCAAATTCACCAATGTAACCTATACGTTTGTTTTTAATATCACTGATTTTTTTTATATTATTTTCTCCAAGAGATATTAACCCTGTAGGAGGTTCGTCTAATAAGGTTCCTATAGATTGAATCGGATAATTTCTGCTCCGTGCAGCAAAACAGTGGACCATAGCTTTTAATCCTATTGGGATATGGTTTTTTCCAATAGCTATTGTTACTTCACTAGGACTTAAAGGTTCTAGTAAAATTAGATTAATATCTATTTCTTTGTACATGCCAAGCTGCTTGGCAACAAGTATAGGTATATGGTATGGATTGAGGTGCCAGTTTAAAAGAAATGGTATGTTCATAATTGCCTCCTAATTTGACTATTACTGCAAGCATTAAGAGACGAAATAGCAGAATTACTCTACAAAAAGTAAGACATGAACAATGACATCCCTTCGCTAGCATTACCTAGTTCAGGTTCAACAGGTATTTCTCAGCCAATACTTATTAGCACCCTGTGTCACATTTTCTTTTTACCGTACCATAGTTATTTATTGAGGGCAAGGGATTTTAAGAATTAATAAAAATAAATCTTGTTCACAATCTTATGAGCAAGGATTTAAACCTGGGACTTATCTAGTTAAAATATTTGATTGGAAATTTTGAAAACTAGCACATTTAAAACAATGTTTAAATTGATGATAATCTAATTTGATTATTGGATAAATATTTTCATAAAATTAAAAAGATATTCAATAATTAGTTAGCCCTGCAAAGATTTGTTATAATATCGATAAAATTTTGAGCCACTTAGAAATAAAATATGGCTGTTGCGGAATAATGAATATGAGAAATAAATATATTGTATCAGCAGAATGTGCGATTAAATATCTGGATAAATATTTAATTATAAAAAGACCTTTAGATAAAAATGCAGGTGGATGTTTTTCTTTTCCTGGAGGGGGATGTGAATTATCAGATGGTAAAAATGATGCCAATGTATTGGTGGAAACTGCAAAAAGGGAGGTCTTTGAAGAGATTGGAGTGGAATTAGAAAATACACTTCATTATGTGTATAGCAATATGTTTTATGATGATTCAAATTCAAGTAATGTTATTCATACGGTATTCTATTGCAAACTTAATAAACCGCTAAGTGAGCTAAATGTATGCTCTAGAGAAGTGCCTGAATACTATTGGTTGACATCATCAGAAATAGTTAGCAATAAAAAAACACCATCTTGGATCAGAAATTATATAAATATAATTGAGAAAAATTTCATTGATGTTTAGTAATCTAGCATATTTTAAGCTCGTTAAAAAAATCTTTAAGATGTATAAATTGTAATTAAATGCACAAAAATGTTCAATAAAAATATAGCATTGTGCAATTTAAGGTATCTATTATTACACCATCCTATAAGATAAGCTTAAATATAATTATCTGGTTAATTATATTAATAATCTAGTTGAGGGTTACATTTTTGAGGTTATTACTTAGGATATGCAAGTTAGATATTTACATTGGATTAGTGCTTTTAATATCAGCTTTACATTCGCAATTTGTATATGCAGATAACTTATATCAGGCTAACGGTCAATTGATAGGTAAAATGGGTATTACTAGATCTATAGCTAGGCTTGGTGTAGTACTCCCAATTTATCAGAAAACTGATAATTTGATATACATGCCTTTAATAGGAATGTTAGATATTAATAATGCAAATGAATTAAATATAGGTATAGGGTATCGTCAGATTATAAATCAAAATTATATTCTAGGAGGATATGGATTCTTTGATTATCGTAAGAGTCAGTTTGATAATTTTTTTAAGCAAGTTACCTTAGGGTTAGAATTATTTTTTGATACAGTAGAATTCAGAGCAAATGTCTATCTTCCAGAACAAAAAAGCAAGCTAAGTTTTTCAGAAAAAAATAAAAATATATCTGTCCAATATGATGGAACAAATACTCAGTATATGTTCTCCAGTTCTAGGACTAGATACCAAGAAAATCCCAATTATGGAGGTGATGTGGAGGCAGGGTTCTCTTTTGGTAGGAGTAATATTTATTTGGCATACTACTATTTCTCAAACAAATTCAGTAATAAATCTATAAATGGGGTAAGGGTTCGTAGTACACATAAATATACAGATCTTGTTTCCTATAATTTGGAGTTGTCATACGATAAAAAGAGAAAATTAAATGCTTTTGTTGGTTTTAGTATATCTTTCACTAGTCAAAATTATATTTCAATATTAAGAAATAAGATGACATCCCTTCCTATTAGGGATGTTGATATAATTGTAGATATTGATGAATCTACTGTAGTAGACGATGTTTCAACTGATACCTATTCAGGATTTGTTCCTTTAGTTGATTTAGAAATGTTCACTGAAAATAGTCTGGGTGGTACTGAAGCTCAAGATAATATTTTCATAGATACATCTAGAATGGTAGGGCTTAGAAATGTTGATGATATTTTAATTCATGTAGGCAATAGTTTTAAGTTACTTAGTGAATTAGAAGGGGAGGTTCTTGAACAAGACTCATCCTTAGTTGAACAGTATAATAGAGTGTTCACTCCTATATTAAATAAAAATTCATCACTATATAAAGCCTATCAATCTGGGTTTTGGTCTAGCGCAGAATATAAGAAGAAGATGCAGGATCAGTTTGATAAATTTAGGAGTAAATACCAAAATCTTAATGTGGATCAAGCATTATTCAATCAGATTATGTCTCAAGGTATATCAAGACAACTTACTTATAATACCTTAGAGTTTCTTTTCCGGGATGTATCGAATGTGAAAGTAATTTTGTATGCTAGTGATACAGATACAAATAATATTCCTGTAGCGCAGAACGTTGCTGAAATTAATACTGAGCTTAATAGAAACAAACTTAATACTGTAACTAACAATCAACGTTTCATTGTTGGTAGTTTTTCAATGGAGAGGCATGCTACCGCTTTGATTGTAGATAGACAAAAAAGAGTATTCTATTACATGGATTCTAATATTAGAAAATTGTCTAGTAGACAAATAAAAATTCTAGAGCAGGCTTTCGGGACAGGTTATTCTTACCAATATCCGACGATTCCAAGACAAAGAGAGTCCTGGTCATGTGCGCAGCATACAGTACAAAATATTCAAGATTTTTTTGATGGTTGCATTCAACGAGGTATAGTTGGAACAAATAGAGATATGAGTTTTATCCTAGAAAAAAATCTATATTTATATGCTGCCTATAAAAATTCTGGAACTGTTTCTCCAGTAACATTGGCAGCTGTACATAATTCTATTGAATGTCAAGGTAATTCAAATTGCTCTTTCAGAATAAAATAAAAGGCTCAGAAAATCTGTTATTGAAGATATTTTGTTAGTATTTTCCAATTGTTCTCACAGTTAGAATCTGTTGTGAGTAATTATTGAGCATATAATTTAAAAAATATATTTTCCAGCTATTAATGATATATATAGTAAATTATAATGATGTTTTTGTTATATTTATAATAAGATAGTAACAAAGTTTCTAATAATAATCTTACTTAAATAATATATAGTATACACAAAATCTAATTTATTATGTAAAATAGGCAGTGTTCAACATAAAATATCATAATTAGATATTAAAGTATAAGAATGAATAACAATTTGGGTTCTTTGTGTTATGGTAAAAAAAGGTATAATTTTAGCGGGGGGAAGTGGTACGCGCTTGTATCCTTTAACAAAAACAGTATCTAAACAATTATTACCTGTTTATAACAAGCCTATGATCTATTTTCCTGTATCAATTCTTATGATGCTTGGAATTAAAGATATACTAATTTTGAGTAACCCTGAACATATCGAACTTTATAATAATTTGTTAGGCAGTGGTAGTGAAATTGGTATTAACTTTCAATATCGTTCTCAACCTTCGGCAGGCGGGTTACCTGAGGCATTTATCCTGGGAGAAGATTTTATAGGTGATGATAATGTTGCAATGATACTTGGGGATAATATTTTTTATGGAACTAATTTATTTAATCTGTTAAGAAAAAATATTTCAAAAATAAATACTGGGGCAACTATTTTTGCATGTAAAGTGAAGGAGCCAAAAAGGTTTGGAGTAATAGAATTTGATAAAAATTATAAAGTTTTATCAATTGAAGAAAAACCAGACAAACCAAAGTCAAATTATGCAGTAACTGGGCTTTATTTTTATGATAAGAATGTTGTTTCTTACTCTAAAAGCTTATCAAGGTCATCTAGAGGGGAACTAGAGATAACAGACCTGAATAATATATATCTTAAAGATAATAATTTAAATGTTGAGTTACTCGGAAGAGGTGATGCTTGGTTAGATGCTGGAACACATGATTCTTTGCTAGAAGCAGGGGAATTTGTAAGAACCTTAGAGCATAGACAAGGTTTACAGATTGCATGTCTCGAAGAAATTGCATATCTAAATAACTTTATATCTAAAGAGCAATTACTCAATATAATAGACACTTTAAATAATAGTAATCACAAACAATATCTACTAAATTTAGCTCATGAAAAATAGAAATTCTTTATTAGTCACAGGAGGAGCAGGATTTATTGGCGCTAATTTTTGCCATTATTGGTGTTCAAAATATCCAGATAATCAATTAGTTGTTATAGACTCTCTAACATATGCTGCAAACAAGAATAATATATCTGATATTCCAAATATTAAGTTTTATCATGAAGATATTAATAATTTAGATACAGTTATTGAGATAATTCAGAACTACAAAATAGATACTATAGTTCATTTTGCTGCTGATTCTCATGTGGATAATTCAATTCAGAATCCAGATAATTTCGTAAATAATAATATATTGGGAACTTATAATTTATTAAAAGCGGCTAAAAAAACTTGGCTTGATGAAAAAACTGTTTCAGACCATAGATTTCATCATATTTCTACTGACGAAGTCTACGGAAGTTTAGATTTTTTAGATAAACCATTTACAGAATTAACTCCCTATGATCCTAGTTCTCCATATTCTGCAACTAAAGCAGCATCCGATCATCTGGTTAATGCTTTTCATAAAACTTTCAATTTAAATATTACTACTAGTAATTGTTCTAACAATTATGGTAAATTTCAACATCAAGAAAAATTAATTCCCAAAACAATTATAAATATCGCTAATGGTGAGCCTATCCCAGTCTATGGAGATGGCAAAAATATAAGAGATTGGATTAATGTTGATGATCATTGTCATGCTATTGATTTGATTTTACAGCATGGAACTTTAGGTAGTAAATATAATGTCGGAGGGAGTACTGAGCTAAGTAATATTGATTTAATTAAGCAAATTTGTGAAATAACAGATAATTTTTTAAATACCAGTGATTTGTCTAAAAAATATCCCAAATCTCCTATTTATAATGGTAAGACTAGTGAAAGTCTAATTTGTTTTGTTAAAGATAGATTAGGGCATGATCTTAGATATGCAATTGATTACAAAAAAATTCAAGATGAAATAGGATATAAACCAAAATATAATATTAAAAATAGTATTGGTGATGTTGTCAAATGGTACCTTGGCTCTTAACTAACTTAAATAGCGTTAGCTATGCCCAATAGTATACCTAATAGTTTTAAAATTTGAACCTTATTGATATTTTTATAGCTCTAATATCTATTTACATTTATAGTAGTTGTTAAATTATATGTTCAGGATTTTTGGGAATGACAAAATATAGTGTTGTTGGATCTATTGTTTTATATAATTACAATAAACAAAGTCTAGAAAAGACTATCA
>JABSQI010000079.1 GCA_013215905.1 Legionellales bacterium
TACACGTTGCCAAAAATGCTTACAATTAACACCGCCTTTATAAAGAAATATATTGTAATTATCCGCCCCGTTTAATCCGAAACCTTTATTAACGCCTTTAGCATTTATTAAATCTTCTGAACGATAAACTTTGTTCGCACTCATTATTTTTTTGCAAAATTCTCTTTGTGGTCTTGGATTACCAGCGTATCTATAACGTATTTTAAATAATGACGTGTCTTGTTCGCTTCGTTTTCTACTGTCGCTTTTTGGTACACTTGCAAACTGAAATAAAGTATTTAACATACTTTCTTCTAACGTCATGTTATCACATCTTCTGTCGTCTAATAGTTCCCATTCTTCTAAGTCTATTGTTTCGCCTTGAGATATTAAGTTTTCTAAATCTACATTATCAGCGTTATAATCTTCTGACATTTCTACACGTTCCTCAACTTCTTCTTCTAAATCTTGAACCGCTTCATCTTTTACAACTTGTTTAGGCTCTGAATCTGTGTAACTATCTCTTAATTCTATAAATTCTAAATCAGTTTCTAAATTAGCAAGTTCTAAAACTGGCTTTAAAGCATCTAAAAATTCTTCTTGGCGTGGTGCTATTTGATAATCTTGTAATAGTTTTGAGGCTACATTTAATTCATCCGCATTACTACCGAAACCCGTAGCATTTTGAATAGAAAACAATAAAGGACTTGTAACGCCGTGAGCTGTTAATATTTGATACTTTGCATCATCTCGTAAACTTTCCCATTGATTATGAGCGTCGTTAACATCTAAAGCCGTTACAGTTACTTCTGCTTCTTTACCATCATTAAAAGATAATATGAATTTACCAGCGTTACTACTACCTGTTAATTTATCTTTTATACGTCTTTCAATTTCATTTCGTTGCTCATTACTTACAGCACCGCCGTTATTGAAATTAATAACGTAACCAAAAGATAAACCGTTTTTTATATGATTTATACTAAAATTAGATATTTCTTCTTCAATTTCAGCGTATTGCAAGCCACTTAAATAAGATGGCATCGCATAATAAAAACAACCGCTTTGATAAGGCTTATGTAAAAGTATCATTTCCTTATCTGTCATTTTACCTTTAAAAATAGGTATTGGAACAGGTTTGTATTTATTAGGATTATTCCAATCGTAACAATAAAATACTTCATTTATTTCACCGTTTTTATCCGCTTTACCCATTCCCAACTTATTAATAGGAAAGTGTTTAGTCTTTGCGACACCACCACCAACTGAACGCACTAATTTTAATGCGTACATTCCAAAATCATAAAAATCATTTAACGCATTGCGTTGGTCTGTTTTACTAAATAATTCGGCTAAATCTTCATAGACTTCGTCATTACCTTTTATTGTAATGCCTTTACCGAATAGTAATTTATGATACGTGTTTATAATTGCGTTATTAGTTGGGCTTCCATTCTTTCTGTCAATTACATAATCAAAGAAACTATTTTTATCACCGTTTAAAACCCACTTTTGACCCATCTTTTCTTTAATGGTAGGTTTAACGTAATTAGATAGTTGTATTAATTTAATATTATCCATTTATATTATAATCTTGTGCTACTTGATTAGTAACAAATATTTTATTCCTATGATAAATAATAGAATCGTCTAAACTTGTAATTTTAAGCGTTAATTCGTCGCCTTCATTATACACTTTAGTTACATTAACTCTTAATTGTCCGTTGTTATTTTGCATGTCACTAACAGTCCAATCTGTTATAGTTACTGGTGTTTCTGCTTTTGTAAAGTCTTCAATAAACACCGCTTTGTATGATGTTGTTTCGTTTTGTTCGTAACGCAAAACAAAGTCTAACGGTCTTGTTCCTGATGTTGTTATAACTCGCATATTAATATAACGAAAAAAATAGTTTTTTGTAATAAAAAAAAGATGTTATTAATTAAAATAACATCTTTTCAAAATATATAGATAGGGGAAAATTACGGGTTTATCTGTGTAGAACTAACTAACGCTTCAAATGCTGTCACAGTTGCACTATCTAAAGTAGGTGCTAAATCAATAACAGTTGAAGTTAATGTTAATGTATATCCGTTAAAATCAGCCTTTGCACCACCACTAGAAACTTCAACACTAATTACAGTACCGTCTTCAATACCTTGCACTTTATAAGAACCATCTCTAAACTTCCAAACCGCTACGGGTCTAGCTTTCTTTAAAATGTTAATCTCGTTTGCTGTATCTTTATCTTGCTTTTTAAGTACTGCTGTACCCGTTTGAGTTATTACACTCGTTCCTGTACTTTCATCAGGTGCGCCGCCACTTTCGGTGAACGTGTTACCGTCAGCAAGTAAATCATATTTATACACAGAACTAGCACCAATATCACCACTTACCGCAGTTGCTTCACCAGCTGTAATAGTAAATGAATCTTCTACAAAATCTAATAAGTATAATGTTTTCAATCCACCTACCGCATCTCTACAAGGTTCTGTTCTTCCTGTTGTTAATAAACAAGCCATATTATTATAATGTATTAAAAAAGGGTAGGTAGATAATACTACACTACCCTAATATATTAGTTAATAATTAATTCTAGTTAGCAGAATTTGCAATACCGTAAGTAATTACATCTGCTGGGTTAGCGCATACAATACCGTCAGCCCACTTCATGATAATATTTACGTTATCTGAACCGTCTAATGGTTGTTGGTCAATTACATCTACTCTTTGAGCGTCACCAGCTTCACCGATACCGTAATAAAGGTTATCTGAATAAGTAGCAAACATTACGTCATCACTCATTCCTGAACAATGAATTAATGGTACGCCTTGGAAATTTAATTCAGTTTGCCCTACGTTGTATCTATCTAAATATCCTAAAGCTGCTTGTGCCGCTATGTAATGTTTAATGATATTTGTACCTACGCGAATAGAAAAAGACTCTTGAGCATAAAGTGAACTATCAGCCGCGTCTACAACTTTTTGAAGTTCTGCAATTACGTTAGCCGCTGTTACAGTAGTACCAGCAATTTCATAAGCCGCTGGTTGTAATGCTTCACTAGCGAATAATGTTTCGAAACCGTCAAACTCACCAGCAGTCGCAGTAGTACCTTGCCAAATTGTTAACTCTCTATTTTCAGCTACATTTGCACCTACTAAACCGATTAAGTGACTAGCAAAGTCTGGTGCTAAACCTGACCAATAAGAAGCACCCATTGGGTCAAAAGTTGGTCTATATTTAGACTTACAAAGTTTTAAATTTACTTTAGCCGCTTCAACTGTTAAAACTCTTTCATTTCTTGTTACAGTTCCTTCATCTGAAAAATCACAAGAATCATTTTGTATAATTCCTGATAAATTTAAAGTAGGTAAGTTCCATTTGTGACGAATGCCATCTTGAAAAGATACACCACCGCCATTAATTGAAGTTGGTGATAATAAAACGTTAGAGAAAAATCTACTAGCCGCTTCACCAGCATAATTACTTGATATTGTTTCTGTTGTTGCCATTTCTTATTTTAATTTATTTTTTACCAAAAAGTTGTAGATAAGTTATTAAATACTCTTGATTTAATACTATCGCGACCTTTCGCTTTTGGTTCTTTACTTAATTTCACTTCTTTAGCTTCTGGGCTAACTTTTACTTCTTCAGCTTCTGGTTGTTTAGCTAATTCAACTTTTAACGCTTCAATTTCATCGTTTTTAGCTTTCTCAACTTCTGCTAATTGTGCTTTAAATTCTAAGCCCATTTTTTCAGATAGTTCTTTAACTAACGCTTCAACGTCAACTTCTGGTTGTGCTTCAACTACTTCAGGCGTTACTTCTTCTGATTGAACCTCTATATTTTCAACTTCTTTCGGTTCTTCTTTTGAATTAAATAACGCTTTAACACCATTAATAACATCTTCTACGATGCTTTTTTTAGTATCTTCGTTCATTTCTATTTCTGTTTTTAAATTAATTTCTTGTAAACTTAATAAGGCGTCTATTGAAAAGCCTTTCACTTCACCGCTTTTAACTTTCTGCCAAACGTTATCGTTATCAACTTTCATCATAGCTACCCAAGTACCTTTTTCGTAAGTCTTACCGTATAAATTAGATTTATCTTTGTTTGGGTCTTCTACTATCCAACTTTCAGTTACTGACATTCCACTTAATTTAGTTTCATGTTCTAAGCTACTGTTATTATTGTTTTGTTGCTTTAAAAAATTATGCGCTAACTTCTCAATAGTTTCTTCGCTAAAAGTTATATAAAACTCGTTACCGTCGATATTGCGATAAATCTTTTTATTAGGTATTAAAGCCGCACCTAATAACAAACGCTTTTCATTATCAACTTCTGCAAATTCTATCGTTTGCGGTTGTTCAGATAAAGCAATCCATAAATCTTGCATAGCTGGATTTTCAACTACTGATAACGCATAAACGCCTTCTGTTTGTCCTTCTTGAAATACTGCTTCATATACTTTCATATTAATAAAACGACAAAAAAAATATATTGTTAAGTTTTTTTATCATGTATTTTGTTTGTATTAAATATTTTTTATATATTGCATCGAATTACAAAATATATTAAACTCAACTTATGTTTTTATGAACGATAACTTATGTAAAAAAAAAACTGAATTAAATAAAAAAAAACTTAAAAATAAGTTGAAAAACGATAACACTAATAATAATAAATAAACTGTAATAAAACTAGAAAACATGAGAAAAGGATTATATCTATTAGCTGCAATTTCTGCAGTCTTTGCAATGATAAGTTTTAAAAATGACCTCTTATGGGGTATATGTATGATACTATGGGCAATTTGTTTCGTAGGTGGTAAAATAACTGAAAAACTTTAACATATGAAAGACTGGATTATAGAATATAAAGAATATTGGTTTGATTGCAATGTTGAAAATGAAGAACTGACTTTAAACGTTGTTTGTGAAACTAAAGAAGAAGCTATTAAAAAAGGTAAGGAACTACTGAAACAAATGGACAGTAAAGACAATAATAGTGGTGGAAGTAGTTGGTCTGATGATTATCCAATGGTTACTAGAACTTTTTATAGATGTGTAGAATATGAAAACCACGTTTATAATTCATCTGTTAAAGAACCAAAATTAAACGGCTTTCAAGGATATACAGATGTTATTAAATGGAACGGACTTTAAGTATTATTTATATACGTTGTTATGTGACGTAGTGAACTGTTTAAAATTTTGAATATGAAACAAACTGTAGAATTAAAACCAAATACAAATGAAATTGTCAGAACACATTAACTGGGCTGTAAAGAACAGTGAATTTACAAACCCAAAGGAAATAAGAAATGACTTATTAAATAATCACGGAATTGAAGTTACAATTTCTGAAATAGAACATATTCAAAACTTGTAATAATTCAACACAATGACAAGAGAACAACAATTTAGAAAGAAGCAACAATCTGTTCCTGATTTGGAATTGATTGAGACAGTAGAAACAAAACTTCATAAGCTATGTGAGACAGGTGGAAAAAGTTTAACAATGAGTGTGCCACCTATGGTAACAGATTTTGATATGGCAGTATGTGAGATGATACGAAGATTTAAAGAGTCTAAAAACCTGTAAATAATAGAAACTATGGTAGAATCAATAAAACAACTTAAAAAAGAGCGTCCAGACCTTGTAGAAGAATTTGAAGCAATGGATCGAGAACAATTATTAAAGCAATGCTATTTAGAATGTATTGATGCAATCAATATGGAACGTAGAGTTTCTGTATTTATGGAATTATGTACCATGAATTTATCTAAAACTAATTACACAGAGGCATCTATTCGATCAATGGTTGGAACTAAACAAGAATTTGATATCGAAAATTTTTGTGATACGGTAATTCAGGATGCAAAAAACGATCAAGAGATAGCGGACGAGATTTGGAATTGTAGTAGCAAGACTAAATAACTATAGCATGAAAGAAAGTTTAAATAATAAATACCAAGACGCAAAATGCAGAACAAATACGTGCGTCTATAACAATTTTTATAAAAACACTTGTTTAAAGAAAGATGTTGACTTAGAAAATTGTAAATCAAGAAAACTGTAGCATTATGAGACTATTAAAATCAATTATTAAAGAAGATTACCACGAAATAGAAGTTGAAAAGTGTTTTCTGTTTTGGAAATGGACAGTAAAATACAGGTTAATCAAAGGTAATGTATTTAGGTTTAAAGGACCTAATATATACATTGATACAGGACTTCATGAACACTTAACAATGCGAAAATATTTTGATATAAAACTATAGTTATGTGGGATTACGGAAAACAAATCAAGTATCTGGCACCAGAAGAAAAAGAACTAGAACGACAACGCAAAAAGCATTTAACAACTTGTCGTAAGAATAGAAAGAAACGTAAACGTAAAAAGTAACTGTAGATAATGATACATTCAAAAGAAGAATATCAATCACTAATTATGAGATTGAGAGGTTTAAGAGATCAAAATAAACTTTCTAAACATTTAGAATCTAAACTTGAAGGATTAGAAGAATGTCAGGAATTAATAAACAAACTGTAATTAAAAAGCACTACCCTAAAGTAGCACTTTCAACAATATTATTATTTAAACTTTGTGCGGTTGTTACATCATTAGCAACCACATACGCCTGTATTGGTTCATTATCTTGATTTAAAGTATCTGCTAATTGATTTACACCACTTGCACCAACTACGTTAAAACTCGGTGCAGATATACCACCACCAGCATCCCCAACACCAGCACCACTAGCAAAAGATGGTAATTTAGTTGATTTAATAGCTTTAACAGCTTGTAAACCACTAGCCAAAACAGTCGCAGTACTAACAATTTTTGAAGCAGTTGCAAATGGTTCTTTTAATACACTATCACTTTTCCAAACTTGCGTAACACCTTGATACGTGTTAATTAATGCACTTGCAATTGCTGCTGCTTTACCAGCCGCTGTATTTTGTCCTAATATTTCAGTTATTGCGCCTAGCGTTTGATTGGCTAAAGCTATTTTTTGTTGTGCTAAGATTTTATCTCTTGTTACTTTATCATTCTCAATAGCATCTTCGTTAGCCTTTAATTGATTGTCTATTTGTTGTTTTCTTAATGCATATTCATTTTCTGCATCTACTCTAGCCTGTGTACCTTCTAAAAACAACTCTCTTTTACGTTCAATGTCTTGGGCTATTAAATCATTTTCAAGCATTAAGCGTGTGCGCTGTAATTCTAATTTTTCTGCATTCGTTTTAGCTTGGCTTTCTTCAAACTCTAATTGGTTTAATTGTCTTTCTTTTTCACCGTCACTAATAGACTGATTTAATTCTATTTGCTCACGTTTTAACGCTAAATCATTAACTAGCTGTTCACTTCTAAACCCCTCTATTTGTGCTAAAATACCCTCTTTTTCTGCTAGTGCTTGTTGTAATGCTACATTTCTTTCTTGCTCATTTTTTAAAATGTTAGCCGCTTGA
>JABSQI010000008.1 GCA_013215905.1 Legionellales bacterium
CAATGGTGTCTCGCTCGTTCATCACGAGTTCAGGCATCCCATTCAAGCCAACTCTCCACACAGCTCGATCAGTGGCCAAATCACCAATAGGTGTTCAAGGAGAAGTAACATTTGAAGTGCATATTGAGATTATAAGAAAAACAATTAAAGGCTAAAGACGTATCTATGAACGTAGTTCAAATAATGTATATAATACTTGGAATGTATTTATGAAGATAATTAAAAAACATTTTTTTAGTAATTTATTTAATTATATTTTTTTAACTACTCATCATACACTTTAACAATACATTCTAAATTTCATTCTCAGATTCGTTTTAAATCTCTACCACATTTTCTGCTTGTATATATTTCTGTAAATTATTAGAGAGATCATTTTTATTTTGTTGAATTTGTCTGTCTACCTCTTGTTCAAAACTCACTTTACTCATGCCATTAAACATCTAATTCGAGGTTAAATGTACTAATATAATCATTGATATATTTGTTAGCCTTAATTTCCGTAAATCTTTGTGATTGAAGTAGATCTTCTAAAGTTGCAATTCTTTGATTAGTTAAAGATTCATATTGTTTAGATTTTTTTGCTATTACTTGATTTTCTTCAGCAAAATTACTAGATTCATCTCCATGCCTTTCTCATTCTTTTTCTAACATACATTGTAGATGTGCCCTATCTATTATGTCCAATTATTTGTAGTATTTATCCATGTACAATTCTCCTTTATAATGACTGTTGATATTTTAGTCGTCATTTGCACCTGGAGTTAGAATGTAGCTAGAATATATATTCACTTATCCTGTAGTACATTTTTAATTGTTTTCTTTAGCCTAGCTGGGATAGTGTTTAAAAGCTGCTGTTTAACATCATCTTGCTTACCTTTTGCTATAGCTAATTGTATGTAATTACCTTTTACTATGCCAAACATAGTTGTGTAAATAACCTTATTTATTCGTGTAGAATCTATCATAATTGTTTCTAGAGAATCTATTAGCTCCCAGTCAATACAATGAATATCTGATGTGTTTGTAGATTTATTGTATGATTTATTCTTCCTTTTTTCTTTATGCTTTGATTTATGTTTCTTTGTTTTAGATTTACTGTTTTTGGAATTAATTTCTTCTTCTAAAATTTTTTTAAGATTAGTTAATGATGTAGTACTTATAATCCTTCCTGTTATCTTATTAAATCCGCTTACTAAATTCATTCCATTTATTTTACACTTAAAATTAATACTAGAAGGCGTACTTTGTCCGCCCATATTAATAAACACTATATCTTTATTTAAGTAGAAACTATTCAAGTTTAGTGGCGATAATATAATTACATAATCTTTTTTAACAGGAGAAATATTGTTAATGCCTAAGCCTGTTTGTGCAAAATTTTTATACATCCGAACAGAAGCATTACATTTTTTTAAAGATGATAAGCTTTCTCTAGTACTTGTGGAATTATCAAATTTTAAATTACATTTAAAACAATCAGTCGTATTAGTAACTATAAAAATATTTGAATATGCAGAAAAACTTAATATAGATACCAATATTGTAAAAGTAATTTTATTAAAATATTGCTTGGTACATATCATTAATAGCTCCCACTCTTAAATTATTAAATTTTATCCATTATTGTACTTCATTCGCACTTTTTGTCAAAATTTTATCTCAAATTTTAAATAGTTAAACAGCCTTTGCTGATAACAACAATTTATAAATTATGCAATATATAACAGGATTTTTTAGATACACCCCTATTGGCTACAACAAAGAATAGCTTTCAGATTAATTTTTAACATTAGTAGATGTGCTTCAGCGGACACTTACAACTATTTAGGAAGAAGATGATAAAATTAATATTAGTAAAGTAGTTAAATCTCGATAACATGATCTAGCTACTTGAGTATATACAATGGTACTAGTTTATTTATTTCTCTTATAAAATTATTCATATTATTAAATTCTTCAAGTGTTAGAATATTTAAATCTACATTTAATATAAAATCAGATTTTTGCTCTTCAATTAATTTTTTATTGCAAAATAATAATGCTTAGCAGCATATCTTTTGGATAACCCAGCACTATTAGTATATCTAAGCCATTAGGGTTTCTAGATCTAAAAAATAAGCCAAATCCATATATTCCAATTATACTATGATTCTTGATAGGATATATTGGAGCACTTTTTATAGTTTTTTCATTATAGAGCCACTACGAATTAATTAATATATCACTATAGAATATAGTATTTATAATTATTCAACTAATATTTGAATTGAGTTTTGATAGAACCTGATTATAGGATACTGTAAATGTTGCTTTTTTGCCTTCACTCCTTTTTACAATCCTAAAATTAACAGAATAAATTGCCAAAAACTCTCCTTCCTTTGTATCCATGTTCTGCGTCTAATTTATTTTTTTAGACAATCCAATAGCCCATAGTATAACCTGAACCACCACGTTACACTAGTAACGTGTAAGCATCTGTACTCAAGATCAAGCTAAAATTGGTCTTTCTTCTAGAAAATTATTTATTTTGTGTTTTGTTAGTGAAATTCTTTGATTGAGTAGAACAATCATGTTACTCTGGTTGTTCAAAATTAAATCTGCAAATAATTTGCTAGGTACGGAGAATATGAGTAAAACAAAAATATATGTTGGTAGTCTATCCTATGATGCTACTCAAGATGATTTAGAAAATCATTTCAAACAATTCGGTAATATTAAAGAAATTAATCTTATCCATGATAGAGAAACTGGACGTTCAAAAGGATTTGCTTTCATTGAGTTTGATTCTCAAGTTTCCGCTGAAGCTGCCCTAAAAAGCAACAATCAAGAATTGCTCGGTAGAAATATGAGAGTTAATATCGCTGAAGATAGACGGCGTAGATAGAGCCACATATTTAGAAAAACACAAAGATATGTGTTTTTATCTGTGAGTTTTAAAACAAAAACATTATAAAAATAGTAAGCATATTAATACACCTCTTTCTGATTTTTTTAATTCAGCAGACATGAATGTATTTTTTTCTGTCTCAAAAATGCATACAACGATACTGCCTATAGCCTAATTGAGTTTTAGTTGAACATTCATAGATATTATTTGAGTCACAATGGGGACAATTCATATAAATTCCTAATGATTGAGCATATTGCCTCTACAAAATACAGTATTTATACTTATTGAACTAATATTTGAATTCAATCCAATGTCCGTATATATTTTATAATTTTGAAGGTTATGATATTTTTACACTATTCATTTTCCACTAAAAGAAAGAGAAAGGGAAAATACTTGGGATACCGAATAGAACGGTAGAAATAAATTTACTACAAATGTAACTGTCTTTTATTTGGGTATATTTTTTAATTTGCTTCTAATCTCTTTTCTTATATCTCTAATATCTTTTATAGCTTCTTGAATTAAATTAACATTTTCAACTTTCTCATATTTATTTGCCACCTTCATTAGTGTAAGTAAATTAGCTTTTAAAAAATGTGGTATACTTGGTGCAACTTTAGTATTTTTTTCTTGCGCTTCTTCCATATCTAACCATTCGGTTATCTTGTATTGTTTAACTTGTTCTTTAATAGAACGTACGGATAGATGTAAATTAGTTTGTATATTTATGATTTGTTCTATCTCATTATTAACGTTTTGGATAGTTTGTTTAAGTTTATTATTTAATGCTATGTCTTGTTTTTCATCTTCAAGTGTATATATTTTTACTATAGGCTGTTTAATAAAAAAGAATATTTTGTCTATAATTGCTTTTTTTCTAGGCATATTTTTTTTTTTAGAATTAATCTGTTTTTCTCTATTACTTATTTGTTTTTCCAATCCTTTAACTATATCTTCTAAATATTCTATCTTTGCACCGCTATCTGTTTTACTTAACTGTTGATCTAATACTTCAAGTTTGTTAATAACTTCATCTACTTTAGTTTGAAAATATTTAATATGTCTATCGCGATTTGCAGTTCTTAAAAGATCTTTTTTTACTAAATCATCACTCTTAAGTATTTGATCCATTTCTTTATATAAATCTTGCGCCTTATATTCGCAACATAAATCACTATTAGGGGTATATACATATTTGTAGTTAGAATGTATACCATATTTTTCTAAATGGTCAAAAAATTTAATTTTAGCGTTGCTAATATCAATACCCTGTTGTTTAAAAAATTTTAGTGTATTATATATTTGTAAGGGGCCTGGACGATAGTGACCACTATGAACAGTTAATTCCTCTAATTTTCCGCTTGGTGATATTTTAATCTCTCCTGCAGATATTACCGAAGCTCCTTCGTTCATAGCTGAATGAAATACTGGTCCATATTTAGCATCAGCTCCACTGTAGTGATTAAAAACAGATAATTCACCATACATATTTAAAGTATAAGCTGCATATCCTGGTTTAGAATGAGAAAACATTTTCTTTGTAGAAAATGGCTCATAGAGAGAATTGATTTGGTTATTATTCAGTAAATTTATATTAGACAAATTTATACCAGGTTTTTTCTTAACAAATTTACCATCGACCATTAATACTCTATATACTGCCCTTTCATGTGGAGAGAATTTTCTTGCAGAATAAATTCGATCTACTTCTTTTGAACTTGTATTAACTCTTTTAGCTATTCCCCTTTTAACCATTAAAGCATTTATAGCTAACTTTATAAATTTACTTCTTAATTTACGTTTTGTTGGATCTTTAATTTTCTGTGGCTGTATTGATTTTAATATTTTACGATCGAATTGTCTTCCTGGAATATATTCTGGATCATTCTCTTTAATTTTCCTTCTTTCTTCTAGTCTAATTTTAACTAATCGTTTACTGATTATACTCCCATCATACGTCGGCACCAAAATTTCTCTGATATTATTATCGGTATGTTTATGTAAATCATTGATAAATTTTGGTAATCCACCCATAAAATTCTTATTATTACGTTGCGCTATTGTCCATCTTTGCTTTTCTAATATTTTTTGGCATTCTTGGTTTATTGCATCAGCAAAATCTAATTGCTGTGGTAATGTTATTGAATAGTTTAGATAACGACTTAATAGATATCTTAAGTAGCTAAACTCAACTTGTTCATTTAACATTTTTTGTACTGATTTAGACGGCATATATATAGTATAGTAAGATTGATATTATGTGGTACCTGATTTTAATTCTTGAGTACAAATACAACTCTTTTGTTAGTAAAATAGGATATAGGTCTCTGTCAAAATTTAGTACTAATACCTTCTATGCAACATTTGTAAAGTTCCGATAGTAAGAACCTATTGCAGTAAATCAATGGCGTTTTGATAAGCTAGCCTCTGAGCGTTATTAAAAGCAACTAATGTTACATTTATATCATATCCGAACTTAGTTTGTATCTGGTTTATAGCATTAACCATAGTGTTAGCTGATGCATCTAATGGATATCCTCCACCGCCTGTGCCAATTGCAGGTAGAGCAATTGATGATATTCTATTTTGCCCAGCGAATCTTAGAGCGTCTTGAACAAACGATTCTAATCTATTTTTAGATAAATTTATATTGGTATTATCATAACTTGGAACTTTCCCCCATATGATAAATTTTGCCTTTGTTTGATCTCCCTTTGTTACAATAAAGTCTTTTTTCTCAATGCCACCAGATATATTATAACTTCGTATATCACGTTTAGTTATATTATATAACTTATGTCTAATAGCATCATCTATGGGGCTAACCCCTCCATTTGGTAATGCTCCGCCTGTAATTCCACTAGGATTTAAAATAGCCTCCACTTCTTGATTAACAATGTCTGATTCTGTTCCTATTTGGATTTTTCTTAAAAGAGAAAATTTCCTATTAGAATAGCTTGGTAATTTAGATTTAGAAGCAACAACATGATTTGCTATATTTCCTGTATTAGTTGGGTTAAAATCTGGAGAAGCATTTATCAAATGCCATGTACTTCTATGATCTTTTCCATTTATTTTAGCATTGCTGATATTATTAATAACTATTCCATTATTGGCCATTAATTCAATTAAAAGGGAGCTGTTTTTATTGCCAGCTATTTCACCTTCAAATTTATTATTTGATACTTTACCAGTTGAATATACAGAGACTCCACACCCTGCATTTCTAGTACCAAATATTATACCTTCGCCTGTGTTTTCAATTATTTCTGCAGAACCTCTAGATACATAAAAAATTAATCCATTCATATTTCCGTATACATCTGCTTTACTAGAATTATGTTTTATAATTGATGTGCCAGATGAATTATTTATAATACCACCATTATTAAATTTATAAATATTCCCTTTATTGATACATCTCATGACAACAGATTCTCCAGAGCTAGAATAAATAACTCCTCCATTGTTATAACCATAAATATTTCCTTCATTAATATTATATTCTGCAATAGCTTTTCTAGTAATATCTACTATAACCCCTCCGTTATGATACCCATAAATATCTCCCTTATTAATATTGTTTTTTGCAATTGATTTGTTGGATAAATCTATAATAACCCCTGCACAATTAGATTTTTTAATTATTCCATAATTAGTATTTCCAAAAACATAACTATCACCATAAGCTCCTTGTAGTACTCCTGAGGAGTATTCTGATAACAATCCTCCATAGTTTGAATTTCCTAATATAAAACTATCACTAGATATAATAGCTATCCCAGCATTATAACCATCTCCAATAATATCTTTTCTGTTAATACAATTTGAAATTATCGTTTTATTTGTAGCATATACGATAACTCCTGCATTATAATCCCCTGAAATAGGTTTTAGATTTGTAATATTTTTAATTTCACTATTAACAGCATGTCCTATAAGCCCAGCAGAGCCATAATCATTAGATGTCCACGAATTAATAATAAAATGTGCGATTTCAGAATTTTCAATTTTTTGAAATAATCCAAGCCCAACTTCGGCTAATCCATACCCTTTTATATTCGTATTAGGAGCAGCGGGGTTCCTAGCAGGAATAATATAGTTAGATAGTTTTCTCTGGAAGAAATCAAACCCTGTAATATTATTATTAGAATCTATGGACAACTTCATTCCAAGAATTTTAGTGTCCTTAATAGGGTTATCATAAGCTCCATAAGTAACAGTAGCTCCAGCAAAATCTATATCTTCAACAATAGCTATGAGTTTGGCTTTGTCACTTATAGCTTTATCTAAATCAGCTTTATTTCTAACTAATCTAAAAGATGATTTTTCTTGAATATTTTTTTCTATTTTTGTACTATCTATAATATCTACATCACGTATAGGCATTTGAGTCATTTTGCTATTTAAAGTATATGGTGAATTATTAGAGTCTCCCATATTAATTCTCACACTAAATCCACCATAAAACTCTGTTTTTCTTATCTTATCTCTTTTTACTTCTCCACTTACTGTAAGCCAATCTATAGGCTTATACTCAATTCTTGCTTGTATACCAGGCATTGATATGGAATCAGCCTTAAATAGATATCCACCAGCAAATATATTTGTTTTTATTTTTTTAGATGTAAAACCAATTTCGCCATCAAAGCCGTGAAAAGCTCTTTCAATTGTTGTAGTTACTGATGATTCTAGATATATATTCGAATTATCATGGGTTAATTCGTTATTTAGAACGGTTTTATTTAAAATAAATTTTCTTTTAAATATAGGTAAATAACCATTAACTCTAAATTCAAATACCTTCCGCATATATTCAAAACCAACTGTTAGCTGATTTACTAAGTTTTTATTAGAAGTTCTTCTAATATCATAGTATAGATAGCTGCCAAATATTTGATTCTTAGATAATAATCTATAACCTAAGCCTAAATTACCTTCAGAAGCTGAATTAGAGTCATGCATCATGATAGAATTTAAAAATATTAGCTGATTGCTTCTTTGCTTAAGTGGAAGCAACATACTTAACCTGCCTATATGCCTTTTACCGGCCTTATAGAATATTTCAATCTGGTCGTCATATTTAGCGCATGATAAGGAGCAGAATAGTGTTAGAGATATCAAATATATACTCAGCGATTTTTTATTCATATATTTATAAACCCTACATATGTTCCTCCGTGGTACAATTTTAGATTTGATTATAATTTTACCATTATTCTTCGTTTAATGAAATCTCTATGCCTTTAGAAACCTCTTGGGATTGAGTTTTTTTAATTTGCTTAGATAGCGTGTTAATGCATTCTTTAGCATATTCTGATATTTCTTTAGATGTGTCTTGCTATAGTTTATTTTTTAGCCATGATTTCTGATCTCTTATTCTAACTATATGTAACAATGCTTTCTATGTTATTTAGATTCTTTTTTATTTCTTTATGGTCACGTAAATCTGGTGAAATATCTTGCTGCTTGATAACTTATGTTTTTAACTTTTCATATTACTTGCATAAATCATTTTGTAATTCAATGCCTGCTTCTTTATTCATTGATAGATCTATGTTCTTTGCTTTAGATAAAGTAAATACTTCATTGTTCTCTTGACCCGCCACTAAACTAATGGGGATTGCACTCACCTTTCGTTCAATGTATTTCCAATTTCCATTTTTAAATCTTCTGCCGGTGAATCATCAATTTTTCTCTGCCCCGATATTGTTAAATAGTTTTGAGATTTAACAGATGATTTATTTTTTATTAATTAGAATGCTGTTGTATAAGTTGATTGACAAATTTGTATTCTGCATTCTCACATTTCTGCTTTTGCTCATGAAGAAGTCGCAATATAGCCTTATCCTTTTGTATGTCTTTGAGAGAGCCATTTTTTATAAGAAAGATAATAACACTTTCATAATTGCAATTATGAAATTTTTTAGTTTTAGCAAAGTACTGTTGTATTGAGAAATATAAAGCACTATAACCATCTCCATTTTTAGAAGATATTAAATCCGGTTTATGCTGGAATAATTCCTCCAACACTTCCATATTTCCATAGAACCCTGAATTTCTGTAAGCTTTAGATATAATCTTAGTATCATTGGAATTTCTAACTGCCTCTTTAAATGTATCAAATCCTTTGCCATATTTAACATAGTATTTTAAGCAATCTATCATCGTTTTCCTCTTATTTTGTTTTTGAGAAGAAGACTCTTCATTAGCGTCGTTCTTTTTTTCTTCACTTTCAGTAAAATTGCTTTTCTCTTTTTTGTAATTAACAAACCCTAAATACATTTCCTGAATTTTTCCTATATATTTAGAATTGTGATATATAGGGTCATTTACAAATACATCTGCATATGTATCATTCTTCATTTGTTCATTATGATGTTTACCTAATTTTCTAATTTTCTCATCATCTGTCCCTTTTTTTGCAATAATTATTTGCCATTCACAAGGAGTAGTATCCAAATGCTGAATAAATATTTCTACACCATTATCTTCCATTCTTACACTACTCCCTTTTGGTATCTCTTCCTCTATCCTTCCTAGCAATATAGTTTTATCTGTGTTTCCATAACAAATTCTAAATGAAGAAGACCATAGGTTCTCATAGTCTTTTGGATTACACCACCAACTTTCCGGTGCCTGACTTTTAGCAGCCGAAATAAACTGTATTAATTCAATTACCTGGCCAGAACAAAACTCAGCGCTAATCATAAATTTCACCTCATTTTTAAGGGTGAATTTGATAGGGTAAGGTAAGTAATTGGCAACTCTAATAACTGCTTGTGCATTAGAAGAATAAGCAAGAATATTTAATTGAATAAATATAAGTAATACATATTTTGCAATAACAGATTTTTCTAACATCATGTTTTCCCTAATTAATATATAAATATTTTTTCATTTAAACAAAATAGTTTTGTTTAAACAATTCGTAAATTCTACTCTTTTTGGTGACGATGCAAAACCATTCCGACAATGTTTACACCAAACAACGGCATATTTACACAATTTTCTGAATATTTAATCAATTTTATCCTATGATTAGATATACTAGGATATTATTAGTGCCTAAATTATATTGAACAAAATAAGCTCTGATAATAACGTAGTGTGCAATGTAATACGTATTCTTATGATAAAAATATAAATTGGTATATAACTATTTAGAGGTCAACGAGTAGATTTATGTTGAGTTGTTCTTGAAAAGCAAGGACAAGGATTTCTAAAGGGTTCTTATTATTTTTATTTCCATAACAGACCAGTTTTGTCAGAATTATTTAGATGAAGAGTATCGTGATTTAGTGAGATATACTACAACTGCTCTTACTAGAAAACGTCCTTCGCCTCTTGAGAAAGGAAACATTAACATTTGGGCTTGTGCTATTACCTATGCTATTGGAACTGTAAATTTTTTGTTTGATAAAAATACCAATTCGTTTATCAGTATCAGTGAATTGACTCAAAAATCTCAAGTTAATCAGTCAACAGCTACAAACAAGTCTCAACAAATTCGTGAATTACTAAAAATTCATCAATTAGACCACAAATCGATATTGCCTAGTCAGGTAGAAAATATTCCAAGGGTTTGGTTTATCATGTTAGATTGGTTTCATATGGATGCTAGAGAACTATCTCGTGAAATACAGGAAGTTGCATATCAAAAGGGACTAATTCCATACATTCATGCTGATCAATGTTTAAAAACTAACTAAACTATCATCATTTCGCGCCAGCAACTATGTATTCATGTGGTGAAAAAACATATACTTATCAAATAATTTGACATTTTGGATTATAAATATACAATAACTTTAATAAGTGTTTAATTATTCCGCACACCATGGCAAGTATTATTTTCAGGGGGGCATCTATGTTCCATAAAATAAAAGTATGTATATGTGTATTCATATTATGTTTTGTAAATACTTTGGCATTAGCTCAGGAAATTAAAAGGTTTGCTCCAAGGATTGATTATACATTTAAGTTAGGAAATAAAAGGGACATATCAAGACTAGGTATATTAGCTCCAATACAAGAGACCAAATCAGGTCTATTATTTTCAAATATATTTGGCTTATATGATAGTAGAGAAGATTTTGAGATAAATTTAGGCTTAGGTTATCGGGAACTATTGGGAAACCAGATTTTAGGTATAGCGAGTTTCTTAGATAAAAGAAGGAGTAATACAGGTAATATTTTTACCCAAGGAACGTTTAGTTTAGAGTATCTTAGGCGTTATTTAGAATTTCGATTAAATGGTTATGTTCCGATAGGTAAGAAATCTAAAGAAGCATCAAGTGTAAGAACTTTTAGTCCAAGAAGTTATCTACAGGTTAGTCAATCAGGTTTTAATACAGAGAAGGCACTTTGGGGCTTAGATGTAGAGGTTGGTGGAAGTCTGCCATTTTTAGAGAGTCTATCAGGTCATATAGCGTATTATCATTTTAATGATGAAGATATAAAAGCAATTCATGGGTTAAGATTTAGGAGTAGCTTAAAGTTAAGTGAATATGTATCACTTGAGGGAGAAATAGCCAGAGATAGATTAAGGGATATAAATTATTTAGTTGGAGCTAGAGTCCATATAGATATAGGGGGTAAAACCAAACGATTAACTCCTCTTGAACATAAGATGACTCAAATGGTGATAAGGGATATAGATATAATAACCGATGAGGTAGAGAATAGTTTTGAGGCAGATAATAGTAAAGAATTAAGTTATAAAGCAGATTGGGATCAGACAGGAAGATTTGTAGATGTATCCTCTGAAGAAGCCAAAGATATTAAGTTAGAGA
The DNA here is from genome assembly GCA_013215905.1 of Legionellales bacterium. The sequence continues at coordinate 11,692 of JABSQI010000008.1, forward strand.
TAGATGAAAATGGAAACATTAAGGATGTAGATTTTAAGGGAAGAAAGCCCAAGGGATATATATTAGAAGAGGCTTATAAAAGAGCTCAAAGACTAAGGTATAGCAGCCATCCAAGAAGAGGAGCAACATCAATTAGCTACAGTGATATTGATTTGATATTAGACAATCTAGCTATAAGTAGAAGCAATGCTTTAAAGGTATTAGGTTTAAGAGAGGGAGCTAGTGCACGAGATATTAAGAGAGCATATAGAAGATTAACATTAATTCATCACCCAGATAGAGGCGGTGATGCAGACAATTTCAATTGCCTTCAGGATGCTTACAATATAGCGTTAGCACTAAATGAGAATGATTATAATAAATTAGTTAATATAGTAGGTAAGTCTAGTTATAAGAAGAATTACACCTTTGTTCCAGAAGGATTTAATCAAAACTTTGTAGAGCCTAAAAGTTCCCAAGAAGTATTCAAATCAACCAAAGCCATCACCTTAACCCCAGAGCCAATAAGTAGTAGCAGTATAAGTGGAACTGGGATGAGCCGTGTTTATGATAGGATAGAGTTTAAAGATAGTAAGACAGCTAGATTAGTTGGAGCAACTAAGTCGATAGCCATAGATCCCAATTATATTAAAGGAATTCCACAAAATTTAACTAAACCTCAATTAACTAGGTTTATAGCAAACAGTAGGGTTAATGTTAGTCCTCTATTAGACAAACATACTAACCAAGTCAATGGATATTCAATTGATGTAGTTGGTAGGCTTAGAGGAGGGTCTGATGAAAAAGAGAACTATGGCAACAGTGGCTTAGATCTTAAAAGATCTAAATCGTTAATAAGATCCTATGTACAAAAATCAATTGGTTTAAATACAAATTTTGATAAAATTGGTCTGACCCAATATATGCATAAGTATAAGATCCCTGGGATGTCTATAGCAGTGTTTCAGCATGGCTTTCCAATTGCGATCCAATCATTCGGAGAAGCAGTTATTAATGAAAAAGAACTTATAAATAATTCTACAATATTTGAAGCAGCTTCTTTAAGTAAACCTGTAATTGCCTATGGGGTATTAAAATTAGTTGAGAAAAAATTATTAGATCTAGATACACCAATTCATAAATACTTAGAAAAAAAGGATCATCTTGCTGATCCAAGATTTAATAAAATAACTACCAAAATGTTACTAAGCCATTCTTCTGGATTAACAAATAAACCTGGTCAACAACAACCACCTAAAATACTGTTCGAGCCAGGAACTGATTTTAGTTATTCTGGAGATGGATTTGAGTACTTGGGAAAGATCATTGAAAGATTAAGTGGACAACCTTATGAAAATTATATGCAAAAAAATGTATTTTTACCATTAGGAATGAAAGATAGTAGCTATGTTCATCATCAAGATACTAAAAAAACTAACAGAACTTTGGGACATGATAAAGATAGTATTCATATGGAATCATTAATGAAGAAATTTAAATTCAAACATCCAGCATTTTCTTTACATACAACAATTATTGATTTTGCTAATTTTACAAAAAATTTATTTAGTAATGATTATATGCTTAGTATGATGACTAGTGAGCAAATAAAAACAAAAAAACAAACTGTTTTTTATTCATCAGAATCTGAAGCTCCATTTTCTCAAAATATTTCTTGGGGGTTAGGTTGGGGTTTACAAAACACTTATAAAGGAGCTTCTTTTTGGCAATGGGGGAAGAATCCTGGATATAGAAGCTATTTTTCAGGTTTTTTAGATGATAAAAGTGCTGTTGTTATATTTACTAATAGTGATAATGGCATGGAAATAATACCTACTATTGCAGAACGAATCACCAGAATACATCATTCTTCTTTTGATTGGCTAAATGAGTAGTAACCGTTCAGAGGTCAACGAATAGATTTAAATTAAGTTGTTGTTGAAAATCAAGGAACTAGAATCTAAAGAAGAAAAAAACAGTAAGTTTAGTTGCTTCTTTTTATATAAAATTACATCATAAATTCACGTATTTTTGAGCCAATTTTATAGCCACTAGTAAAAGCAGCTTCAACTCTGCCATGAATACACCAATCTCCACAAGCAGCAAATCTATTATCATAATCTATTAGTGGTTCTATAGATTCTTGCTTTGATATATTAGCATATTTCCATCTATGTAATGAAACACAATTTGCACGCTCTACATCATATTTTATTACAGAAGCTGTTTCATTCAATAAATGACTAATTACTTTATTATCAGCATTATGCATATTATTATCTGCCCAGAGATTAGTGGAACATATAACCATACAAAAATTTTTTTCTCTTTGTGGTTTTGAACTATTAACAGATATCCAACTTATATCTGCTTTATGAATAAGCGCTGCATCCCATGATAAATTTATTTTATCTTCAAAACCCAGCATTAGAGTATAACAACCTTTCATTGTAATATTTTTGCAAAAATTAAAATATTTAAATATTGTGTTTCCTGTAATATCTCTTATTTGATTAGGCGGGATGGCAAAAATTACCCAATTAAAGCGCCCCAATATTTTATTTGTACAATCGTATAATTCCCACATATTATTATTTTTTTGTATTTTAGCAACCTTAGAATTAAGGCGTATTATCATTCCATCAGCGATATATTTGGCTAAACCAGTCATTCCAGGAACCCCTACATAATGTGGGAAATTGCCATCCCAATTGCGCCTTCTAATAATTTTATCTCTTTCCATTTCAACAAACCTAGGATTCCATCTTACTACAATATTATTTTTAATTAGAGGATTAATAAATTCTCTAAATTGTGTTGTCTTAGCTATAAAGAATTGTGCTCCATGATCAAAATGATAATTTTGTATTCTTCTTGTAGCCATACGGCCACCTACTCCTCTGGATTTTTCAAAAATTTCTACATTACAATATTGATTTAGCTCTTTTGCTACAGTTAATCCTGCAATTCCAGAACCTATAATTGCGATTTTTTGCATTTCAATTAACCAAAAATATATTTTTCACATTGAGGTAAAATAGTAAATATTTAGACCTGTATAGAACTAATAAAAATCCGATTATTTTCTGTATTACTATCTTAATATTTTTTTTAAATTTTACTGAAGATGAAATAGCAACTACTAAAAATAACCAAGATAACGTCATAGATGTTATTAGTAGACCCCAACAGGAAAATTCGTAGACAGTAATAGAATCTCTCATTATTATGATGAGCATGTTTGAAACAAACAATAATACTGATAGATTAGTTACAGAAGTCAAAAAACCTTCAACAAAGCTTCTTTTTTTTGTATCATTATATATTTTATTTTCATGAATGCTAATCGTATTGTTTTGCGATTTTATAGTTGTATAGCCTAAGTAGATAAGATATATAGAGATTAAAATTTTAAATGTGCCAAATGATATTATTTCTGTAAGGAGTATGGATGTTAATCCGAGAACTATTAACAATATATGTAGAATATCACCGATAGTTAAACCTATAGCAGTTGCAAATCCGTATCTCTTACCATTTGTAATACTATTTCTTAATAATAGCCCCATACTTGGTCCTGGTATTATTAATCCAAGTATATTAATAATACTTATTAATTTATTATAATCCATTTCAAAAATCATATTTTTAAACAGCTTCTTATTTTATTATAAATATTAAAAAATATAAATTACAAACCACTAATATTATTAAGAAATTTGTTGAAGAAATTTTTTAGCAGAATCTATTATTTTTTTTATTTGTTCATCAGTTTTTTTATCAAGAACTTTATATATCATAGTAAGTCTATGATTATTAACTAGCTTGTCTCTATTGATTATTAGGAAATACCAATATAGATAGTTAAATGGACAAGCAGCTTCACCAACCTTTTCTTTAACATTATAATGACAATCCCTGCAATAATTTGACATTTTATTTATATATGCTCCACTAGCTGCATATGGCTTAGTTCCTAAAAACCCACCATCCGCAAACAATATCATCCCACTAACATTTGGCAACTCAACCCATTCATAAGCATCAGCATATACAATATGATACCACTCGTTTACTTCATAAGGTGAAATCCCTGCTATTAAAGAAAAGTTACCTAGCACCATTAATCTCTGTATATGATGGGCATAAGCTTCATCATAGGTTTGTTCTACACATTGCTTAATACAGTTTAATTTTGTTTTTTTATTCCAAAAGAAATTTGGTAATTTCCTTGTAGAATTAAGATAATTTACTTTCCTATATTTAGGCATTTTATTCCAATATACCCCTCTAACATATTCCCTCCAACCAATTATTTGACGAATAAATCCTTCAACAGAGTTAATTGGCGCACCATTATCAAAAGATTTTAAAGCATAATTGATACATTCTGTTGGTGTTAGCAAATTATTATTCAGATAAAAGCTTATTTGTGAGTGATACATCCATACCTCACCAGCAACCATAGCGTCTTGATATTTACCAAACTTAGATAATTTATATTTAATAAAATGCCTCAGTACTCTTAAAGCATCTTTTCTTGTGACTGCAAACATAAAATTATCCAAACTACCAAAATTATTAGGAAAATATTTTACCACTAGTTTTTGAACTTCATCTGTAATCTTATCAATTGGAATTTTAATGGGTGAGATACCAGATAATCCCAGCTTAGGTTTGTTACGATTTTCAGCATCATAGTTCCATTTGCCTCCTAAAGGTTTGCCATTATCCATTAAAATATTATGTTTTTTGCGCATATATCTATAAAAATATTCCATTAATACATTATTGCGCCCTTTGCTCCAAGATTTAAATTCATCTATAGAGCAAAGAAAATTATTATCCTCTCTAATCTCTACTGGAATATCCAACAGATTATTCCAATTATTTACCATGAGCAATTCATCATAATCACAGGGTTTAGTTATTATAATTTTATTAAAACTATATAAATTAATTATCTTTTGTATCTCTTTTAACAGGCTTTGTGAATTATTTTTATCGTCTATTTTAATATATATAACTTCTTTATTCTTGTTCCTCAATAAATCAGCAAAGTGTCTCATAGAACTTAGCCATAAAACTAGTTTTTTCTTATGGTGTTTTACTCTGTTTAACTGCTCAACACATTCACACAGGAAAATTATATCTCCATCTTTATAATCTATTAGACTGGAGATTTTTTCCGATAGGTGATAATGTAGAACTACTCTTAATACACTCAATTACTTATCCTAGATAAATTTATATGCATCTAAATCATATTGCCTTGACATTTCCAGGTCAACTATATTTACAGGATAATCTTTCCCTAATATTATATTGGTACTTTATATTACTGTATCTGTAGCATCCCAAGGATTGAATAAATATTTCTCGCCAATATTTTTTAGCTCTGGAATCTACTTTAAAATATATTCTCCATTATGGTCAAATTTCTGTCCTCGCATCATTGGATTAAATATTCTAAAATAAGGGGCAGCATCTTTATTAGTTTCCAAAGGATCCTATAATAAACTACCATTGAAATTTTCAACATTAATTTCTGCAGAAACCAAATATTCCTTAATTTTTTTATACATAATAGAATATTAAGTATATTCAGGGGATAATTTCTTTTTGATCCCAAGAAAAACACTTTCCGCTATCATTTTCATTAAGGCTCTGTATAACTTTAATTAATTTTTTAGCAGAAAAATCTGGGGTAAATAATTGGTGTTTTTTTAGATTCCCTTGGTATGGTTTTGATAGGTTACTATCCACTGTCCCTGGATGTAATCCAACTATAATTGGATATTTATTAATTCTGGATATTTCTATAGCTAAACATTTAATTATCATATTTAGCGCTGCCTTAGAACTTCGATATGAATACCAACCTCCTAATTTATTATCAGAAATACTACCTACACGTGCTGATAGAGCAGCGAATATTGAACGCTTATTTTTATTTAATCTTGGAACAAAGTGTTTTGCTAATATTGCTGGTAAAATTGTATTTGTTTGGAATAAATAATGGAATTTATTGCTAGATAAGTCTTTTAATGACTTCTCAGGCATCACTTCAGTAGAGTGCAAAAACCCTGTAGATACAATAACCAAATCTAATTCTTTATTAGAAAAAATATTGGCTGATTTTTCTATAGAATCCTCATCATCATAATCTATTGGATATGTGTATACATTACTTAGAAGTGTTTTTTGAAACTTACTAGAAAAAGAATGTATAATTGCATTCTTATATAATTTAGTTAGATTATTTGTTAAAGCAGAGCCTATTGCTCCACTCCCTCCAATTACTACTATATTCATTAGAATACCTTAATACAAATTAGGTTGTTTATCCATGTTTTCTGGCCATATAAAAAAGCGCATATACATAACTAAATAGTAGTAAAAAATAGGTAATTAGGTATACTAATAGTGTTGAACCTAGAATATTAGGAGCTATGTTTGAAACAGCATCTTTAGTTTTTAATAGGTTATATACAAGGTACGGTTGACGTCCTATTTCAGTTACATACCATCCAGCAACAGTAGCAATCCATCCGGAAAAAGTTAGTAAAACAAGAACACCATTATTAATTTTTGACAATTCCCCATTTCTTCTTAGTTGGCAAAAAGAAAATACAGCTATAAAAAACATAATCATTCCAGTTCCTAACATTATCCTAAAAGCCCAAAACACTGGAGCAACTGGTGGATGTTTATCACGAAATTCATTTAATCCTTTAACTTCACCATCCAAACTATGAGTAATTAGTAAACTAGATAATTTTGGGATCCCTATTTCAAAGTAATTTTTACGTTCTTGTTCATTAGGTATAGCAAATATAATTGCTGGAATCCCTCTTGATGTTTCCCATAATCCTTCAATTGCCGCTAGTTTTGCAGGTTGATCCCTTGCCGTTTTTATACCCATCAAATCACCAACTATCATTTGCGTTGGTAATAATATTATGGCTAAATAAATTCCTAATTTTTGTGTGACTAGTACGGAACTTGTCTTATTGCCTTTTAATATATTATAAGAAGAAAGGCCTGCTAATAAAAAAGCTACTGTAATAAAACAGGCTAAAAACATGTGTGCTAACATATAAGGTAAAGTTGGATTGAATATTACATCTGCCCAATTAGTTACATGGGCTATTCCGTCTGTTATCTCATATCCTCTAGGTGTTTGCATCCAAGAATTTAAAGATAATATCCAAAACCCAGATAATGTAGTACTAAAAGCTAGTGCCAATGTGGCAAAATTGTGGATCCAATTTGGAACTCTTCTCATGCCGTAAAGCATTATGCCTAAAAAAGTTGCTTCCATAAAAAAAGCAGTTAAAACTTCAAAACCTAGTATAGGTCCAGCTATATTACCGACTGTTTCCATAAAGCCTGGCCAATTTGTACCAAATTGGAATGACATTGTAATACCACTTACAACACCTAGAGTAAAACTTAATGCAAATATTTTTACCCATAGTTTATAAGCAATTATCCACTTTTCATCATGGGTTATGTTGAATCTAATCTTAAAAAACAACAAAACCCACGATAATGCAATGGTAATAGTAGGAAATAATATGTGAAAAGTTATATTAGCTGCAAACTGTAATCTTGCTAATAAAAAAGGGCTAAGATCCATTTATAGATTTCCAATTCAAACAAATATTATTCTATTATATTAAATATTCTGTAGCAAGACATTACTGTAAACAGTATGATAGTAAATTTTATACAATTTTTATTTTTACTAGCTATAGGCAATATGGAGCAACTGAGAATTATTTAATTCCTAGAGATCTTGATCTCGGTAACAGCATCTAGACTACTTGACTATTTAAAAATATTTAAAAATGAAAAATAAAATTAAATAAAAATAGATTCTAAGTTTATGTGTAAGTTTTTGGCGCTTCATATTTTAAGTCGATTATTTCACATCAAAATTCAGAGGAGAACATTCAACACAAAATGTGTAATGAGACTCGACTATTTTCAACGTGAGTATTTTTCAACATGACTATTAAAAAATGTTTTTTATGACTATTGGGCAACAAAAAAATATTTTTCAGCTCA
>JABSQI010000080.1 GCA_013215905.1 Legionellales bacterium
TGAGATGGGTTATTCAAGCGATCGATTTCCTAATCCTTGTAGCTGATTTGGGATTTTTACTAAAGAGACAGATAATTCCAGGTTTTATCTAAAACAAGGCTTTCTTACTCTTGGAAACTTAAATAAAATGCCAGTGTATATTACTGCTGGTCAGATTTATGTCCCATTTGGAACCAAATCTACTGACACGGTTACAGGACCTTTAACTGGTAATTTAACTGATACTAAGCAACGCGCATTATTGATAGGATTTAAGCATGGAAATGATATGCTTAATTATAATGCTGCTGTGTATGGCTTTAATAGTAGTTATAGGAATGATAAGCACGATGGTGGTGCTAAAGTAGGAATTAATTTTTCTAAATCAGGTTTTTCTGCTTCAGCGTCTGGAGGAATTATATCCAATGTGTTTGAATCAGAAGTATTTCAAAATAGTGGAGACGAATTTGTCGGTTTTGCTTTATATGACAGAGTAAAAGCTGCTGATAAAAAACCTCAAGTTAGAAGAGTAGGGCTTACAGCTTTTGCAAAGATTGGTTATAAAAATATTACTTTAAAAGGAGAATATTTTACAGTTTCTTCTGCATTACCAAAAAAATTCTTTGTTTCTGGTAAAGATGGTAAAGTTAAGCCAAAAGCTTTTTATGCTGAAATGAGTTCAGAGCATAAGCTACATTCAGTGCCAACTTTGTTTGCTATAGGATATGGTCAAACATCTCAAGCTCAAGTAATAGAACAAGATAAACGCAAAATGTATGCTTCCGTTATCATAGAGCCTATTAAATCTACTTTACTGGGTGTTGAGTTTTCAAGAGCTCAAGACTACTCTACAAAATCATCAGTTAAGACATGGGGGTATGACGAGGATAATGGAGGTGCCTTGACCGAAGTTACTGGTACTGGAAAATGGAAAAATTCTATCACGATGTTCTTTGGGTATTTCTTCTAAGATTGTATCAAGAAGTAGGGGTTTCCCCTACTTCTTGTATTGTTTATTGATGTAGTATTTACAGTTATTTCTTAAAAAACACTCATCACATTTGGGATTTCTAGCTTTGCAAATATACCTTCCATGCAAAATTAACCAGTGATGGGCATTTAGTAAAAATTTTTTGGGTATTATTTTTAATAATTGTAACTCGATCTCTAGAGGGGTTTTGCCTTCTGCTATACCTAATCTATTAGATACCCTAAAAATGTGTGTATCTACAGCTATAGTAGGTTTACCAAATGCAGTATTTAATATAACATTAGCAGTTTTTCGACCTACCCCAGGTAGTTCCTCTAGCTTGCTTCTTGTTTTAGGTATTTTACTGTCGTATTTATCAATTAGAATTTTGCATAATGAAATTATGTTTTTCGCTTTAGTGTTATATAGCCCAATAGATTGAATATAAGATTTAAGTTTATTTTCTCCTAAACTATAAATTTTATCTGGAGTATTATGTTCATTAAAAAGCTTCATTGTAGCCTTATTTACGCTTTGATCGGTAGCCTGAGCTGATAAAACAACGGCTATAAGTAATTCAAAGTTGGTGGAATATATAAGCTCGGTGGTAGGTGAGGGATTATTACTTTGAAATTTTTCAAAAATACTATTGATGTTCCTGTTCATAATATTATTTTTTAAGCAAATTTTGGATATATTGTTGTTTTTGTTTTACTATATTCTTGTCTTTATTGCTTATCATTGTGAAGTTATTATCTATTTTTCCTATTCTTTTTTGCTTAGCATAATATCGTTTTTTGGCGATTATAGGCGAGTAGTAAATATCCTCATTGGTTTTTTCTATACAATCTACTGGACATGCGGGAATGCATAAATTACATCCTGTACATTCCTTTTTAATAACAGTATGCATTTTTTTTGCTGCGCCTATTATTGCATCAACTGGACATGCTTTAATACATTTAGTGCAGCCAATGCAATCTTTTTCACGAACTTTCACAATTGTATATTGTTTAGAATTTTTGCTTATTTTGTCAAGATAAGGTTCAGAATCACGCTGAAGAATGCTAGCTATGTCTTTTAATGTTTTTATTCCCCCTGGAACACATCTATCAATACGATCTCCTCTTATGATGGCTTTTGCGTATGATAGGCAATCTTGGTAAGTGCATTCTTGACACTGAGTTTGTGGTAAAATGTTATCAATTTCAGTTAAAGTATCTTTCATTACTGAACTAGCATTCCTGGAGTAGCTCCGTTGTCTGGGGAGAGCATATAGATATTTTCTTTGTTAGATGCCATTAATACCATCCCTTCTGAGATCCCAAAACGCATTTTTCGGGGTTTGAGATTAGCAACTAACACAGTTAATCTACCTTCAATATCTTTTGGATCAAATGCTTATATAATCCCAGCAAAGACTTGTCTTGGCCTATCTTCTCCAACATCCAGCTCTAGTCTTAAAAGAGAATCAGCTCCATCTATATGAGAGGCAGAAATAATTTTTGCAACTTTAAGCTCGATTTTTTTGAACTCTTCAATAGTAATATGGTTATTTTCTATTTCTGGTGTTTTTGGTTCCATAATGCTTTCCTGTATTTTTTTTAATTGGACCTCCTCTATTCTTTTTGTGATAGGGCTGAATTTGTTAATTGTGTGTGATAGCAAAGGTTGTTTTGTGTCTTCCCAAGTTAATTTATTAACATTTAGGAAATTTTCTATAGCTAAAGCAATATTAGGAATGACAGGTTTTAAGTATACTGTGAGTATTTTAAATAAATTAATACCCATAGAACAAATATCTTGAACTATTTGATTTTCTTCTTCTTTAATTAGTTTCCATGGTTTATGTTGATCAATGTACTTGTTTGTTAAATCAGCGCACTCTGTAATAATCCGGATAGCTTTGGCAAACTCTCTTTGTTCATATAATAAAGCTATCTGATCTGATTTTTGTGAAATAGTATTAAATAATTCTTGATCGTGTAATGTACTGGAAAGTTGATTGTTAAAATGTTTTTCTAAAAAACCGCTACATCTACTAGCAATATTTGTAAACTTACCAACTAGATCAGCATTTACTCTCAACATGTAATCTTTGAAATTAAAATCTATATCTTCAACCTTATTAGACAATTTGGCCGCGAAATAGTATCTCAAATGTTCAGGATCCAGATAGTTTAAATATTGTCTTGCAGTGATAAAATTATTACGAGATTTGGACATCTTATTGCCGTTAATGGTTAAGAAACCATGGGCAAATATTGAGGTAGGAGTACGGTAATTGCATGCTTTTAATATAGCTGGCCAAAATAGGGCATGAAAATAGATAATATCTTTACCAATGAAATGGTAAAACTCATAGTTACTATTTTCCTGTAAAACCTCTTCTAATTCTAATTCAGAATTTTGATCTGTGTAGTTTAATATACTTGCAAGATAGCCAATAGGTGCATCAAGCCAAACGTAAAAATATTTGTTAGGATAATTTGGAATTTTAAAACCAAAGTAAGGATGATCTCTTGAGATATTCCAATCTTTGAGATCTTTTTTAAACCACTCTAATAATTTATTTTTTACTTCTGGCTGTACGGAATGTTTATTTAGCCATTCTTCTAGAGATTTTTTATATTTATTGAGATTAAAAAATAAATGTTTAGAGCTCTTTGTTATTGGAGTTGTCTGACTTAAAATAGATATAGGATCTTGTAGTTCAGTTGGTGAATATGTTGCTCCACAATTTTCACAGTTATCTCCGTATTGGTTTTTTGCATTACATTTTGGACATGTTCCTTTAACGTATCGATCTGGTAAAAATATATTTTTACTTCTGTCAAATGCCTGTTCTATATTTTTTGAAATTATATCTCCGTTTTTTTCTAATTTCTCAAAAATAGTATCAGCTAGTTTTTTATTTTCTTTAGAATGAGTTGTGTAGTAATTAGCAAATTCTATGTTAAATTTTGCAAAATCTTCAATATGCTCTTGTTGGATTGGCTTAATAAATTCTTCAGGTTTTTGATTTTGTTGGGATGCTTTTAACATAATAGGTGTGCCATGAGCATCATCAGCACAGAAATACCAACACTTGTTACCCATTAAATTTTGGAATCTAGCCCAGATATCTGTTTGAATGGCTTCTAAAATATGCCCATATGTAGCGAGCCATTTGCATATGGCAAAGCGCTTGTAACTATAATTTTACGCATAGATTAAATATTGGTTAATATATTTCACTATTGTATAACATATTTCATGCATTAATCTAGCATGAAGTGTATTTCCTTTAGTAATTTGTCTACCAACGCTAGTATTAGATATTACAAAAATTAAAAGATAGCTTTTTATCAGAGGATTATGCTTTGATTGTTAGTAGTGTTTTTATTAATATATTGGTATTTTATTTTGAACAAACTTACATCATTAGCACTAGCACTTAAAGTACCATACAATACAAAAAATATCCTGCGGATTTATTAATGGAGGAGTTATCAATCACTTTGAGTTTTTTTCATTCTCTAGGAAAAATGCTAAAACAAAAATTAGATTCTTAAAAACTATATGACTGCTCTTGACTTATTAATTCCTTTTGAATATCATGAATTTGCAATATATATTGTATCTGTATCAATATATTGATAGATGCTTTAACAATGATGTCAACTAGGATGTTTGCTTAAATTATAAATTTTAAGTAATAAGTTGGTACAAATAGAGCTAATCTTCGCTTACATATTTCTGCTTTTAGTGCCTTAACTAAAGCATATTTTATATTGCGAATCATGGGGTAATAAGTTGTAACTTGACAATTATTGGCAATCGATAATTTTTTAAATTATCGGATTGCCAATTAAGTTTGGTTATTTCTGTCATAGAGTTCTATTATAATTTGCCAAACCTAACATGGTAGGTATTAATCTTTTATTCTGCTTGATAATTTATAACATGCGCTTACAGTTTTTGTAACATATGTACTATGGTTGTTCTAAGTGCGCGTACTAAAGTTATATACTGTATGAAGATTATAAAAAACTTATTATTTGTGTTTTTAATAACTATTGTTCATTGCTCTTTATCTATGAAGGTAGTTGTTACGAATGAAACTAAAAAGAAAATTGCAAGTTATACCTTAATGGTGTACGAATTTGAAGATAATTTCAGGTTTAATGTTACTGACCAGGACTTTCTTGCTGGTGCTAGTTCTACTTATAATATAGGGATCTCCTCTCGTTTAATTTACTATTTTGGTTTGATAATACATTTTAAAGATCAGGATCAAGATAATTATAGTAGTAATAAAGTGGTTATACAGCTCAAATCTTATAGAAAGCTATTTGATGATGATACTGTAAATATAAGTATTTCTGATGAAGAAACAATTGATGTGAATTTAGAAATAGTTGCTAGTTCTGTAAATCAGCTTACCCTGAAAGACCATATTTTACCTCCACTGATGAATTTAACTCTAATTTAATATCCTAAATACATTCAAATAGTTACCTTGTAAGTATCTACCATATTAGTTGAACAATATGAGAAAAACTTGACAAATGTGAATAAAAAGTACAAAATGTTAATCAGTAGCAGCTTATAATATTAGTGGAATTTAGACATTAGTAGTGTTATTTTAGAAGGATGTTTTGTTAATAAACTAGCTGTTATTGAGGTTCTATGACAGTTTTCCTACGTCCACATATTCTAGCTATAATGTGCTTAAGCTTTGGTAGCGGTCTATCATTCATGATGCTTATCTACGCATTACCTATTTGGTTGAAAGATATTAATTTAAGCGTTGCTAATATTGGTAGCATGTTTTTAATAAGTTTACCTTATAGTTTAAAATTTCTTTGGGCTCCTATTGTAGATCAATATCGGATCCCTGTACTTGGGAATCTATTGGGTCAAAGAAGATCATGGGCTATAGTTTCACAACTTTTCTTGTTTATTTCTTTAGTTGGCCTGGCTTTCTCTAATCCTGCAGAAAATATCTATATTACCGCAGTAGTTGCCTTTATCGTTTCTTTTTTTGCAGCAACTCAAGATATTGTTTTGGATGCATATAGAATTGAACGTTTATCAGATAGTGAACTGGGTCAAGGTGTGGCTCTTTCTGGTGTTGGATTTAAGCTTGGAATGTTAGCAGTAACTTCTGGAGGGTTATATTTGTCTACTATTTATCCTTGGTCAACAGTATATATAATCATGGCATTATTAGGTTTGATAGGACCATTAATGATTTTATTTGTTAAAGAACCTGATTGCCATAAAAGAAATTCTTCTTTGGAAGAGCTTTATAAAATCCCTGATTCTAATATCATCATTGGTTATTTTTGGCAGGTGATAAAGTGTTTTAGTAATATTACTAGGCATAATAATTGGCAATTTATCATTTTATTTATTTTCTTATTTAAAATAAGTGACACTATACCTAATACCATTAGCACTCTATTTTTTATGGATTTGGGATTTGACAAAGTACAAATAGGTAGCGCAAAGACACTAGGTCTAATGGTTATGATGGTTGGGAGTGTACTTGGTGGCTTATTGATGTCGAGATTTTCTATAATCCAGGCAATTCTTATTGGTAGTGGATTACAATTTAGCTCACTAATTTTATTATATGGTCTTAGTATTTTTGGATGTGATACTGGTAATACTAATATATTACTACTGATACAGGTTATCCAGTGTTTAACTTGTGGTGCAGCTAATGTGACATTTGTTACTTATCTTTCAAAATTATGTACGGGCGGATTTACCGCTACCCAATTTGCAGTGATTTATTCTTTTAGCTCTATGTCGAGAATAGCAATTGCCTCCATTTCGGGATGGACATTAGCTGTTTTAAACTGGGAGTCATTCTTTTTATATACTATGTTCATTAGTTCATTAGTAGTGTTTCCTATTATTATTTTGAAGAATGGCCTTAAAAAGAACTTAGTTAAAGCAGAAGCCTAATATCCTAAAAGATAGTTTGCGTCATTTATTTATTAGACAGATGGCGTATCTGAACATATTTGGATTTACTATCTTTCTTAAGAACGTACTTGGATATAATTTTTTCTCTAATGTCTATAAAATAATCTCTGTCTTTGTATAGAAAAGACTTATAGGAACAAGAGTGTAAATTATTATTATGTTTTTGTAGCCAGTTAAACTTATATATTTATCTAATGTCTCTTCGTATGGGAAAATAAAGCTAAATGATGTCCCCCAGAGATAAAACAGAAATAGTGCTTCCCAAATATACATGAAATAATATATTTTAATATTACAAAATTTGTAGTTCAGTTTATCATCTGTGTCGTAAAACTCATTCTTTCAGGTAGGATATATAAGGTACTAATTAAATTGTGGATCTCATATCGAGATAGTAGAATATTCTTCTGAAGTGTAGGAAAGTATACAAATTTA